>JAICXV010000026.1 GCA_025934545.1 Verrucomicrobiia bacterium | reverse complement strand
TACGGCGTGACTGGCGTAGCGTTGATCGCGTTCCTCGCGTTGGCTTTGGCCAAGACTCCCGCCATTACCGCAACCTTGATCATCTGGCTGTTCGTCATGCGCGCGCTGATGATTGTTACCTCGCTCTTCTCCTACGGTGTGAACGAAATTTTCAGCAAGAGCCTCTATGGCGGCAAAAAAGATTTCGATTTCGAAGCACCCTTGACTCACCTCGTCTGGCTTACCTCGTTGGTTTCCATCGCGGTTACCTTTATCGCCAGCAAAGTACTTCTGGGTGATTTTAAAGATTCCACCGGCACGCCTGCCCCTGATTTGTGGTGGGTGCTTTCGGTGATCATCAGTTGCGGCACGATCGCTGGCGCGCTCATTCCTGAGTTCACCAAAGTGTTTGTCAGCACGAGCTCGAAACATGTGCGCGAAGTCACCAATTGCTCTAAGCACGGTGGTGCTTCGTTGAACATCCTGTCCGGTTTCGTCGCCGGTAACTTCTCCGCCTTCTGGATGGGTCTTTGCATCATGGTCTTGATGGCCGCGTCGTATTACTTCTCTCAAAACGCGTCCTTGCTGGCCCTGATGCCGAAGGAATTCCAGTTTGCTGCGCCCATCTTTGCGTTCGGTCTCGTGGCTTTCGGCTTCCTTGGCATGGGGCCTGTGACCATCGCCGTCGATAGCTATGGACCGGTCACGGACAATGCTCAATCCGTTTACGAACTGAGCCAGATCGAAGGCCGCCCGAATATCGCTTCGGAAATCAAAAGCCAATTCGGTTTTGATCCCGATTTCGAAAACGCCAAATACCAACTCGAAAAAGGCGACGGCGCCGGAAACACGTTTAAGGCGACGGCCAAGCCTGTGCTCATCGGCACTGCGGTTGTCGGTGCAACGACCATGGTGTTCGGCATCATTATTCTTTTGCAGCGCATGTTTGAACTGCAAGTTGCCTCGGGTATTGCGGGTCCATTTAAGCCTGTCGTCGACGCACTCAGTATTGTGCAACCGGAAATCATTCTCGGCCTCATCATGGGCGGTGCGGTGATTTATTGGTTCACCGGCGCGTCCACCCAGGCGGTCGTGACGGGCGCCTATCGCGCGGTTGTTTACATCAAAGACAACATGAACTTGTCGGCCAAGACCGCGTCGGAAAAGGACAGCAAAGAAGTCGTCCGCATCTGCACGGTGTACGCGCAGAAAGGTATGTGGAACATCTTCATCGTCGTGTTCTGCTTCGCGCTCGCGCTGCCGTTCTTCAACCCGTATTTCTTCATCGGCTACCTGATCGGTATCGCCTTCTTCGGTTTGTTCCAGGCGATCTTTATGGCCAACGCCGGTGGTGCCTGGGATAACGCCAAGAAAATCGTCGAAGTCGATCTGCGCCAAAAAGGTACCGAACTTCATGCTGCCACCGTCGTCGGTGACACTGTCGGTGATCCGTTCAAGGACACTTCATCGGTCGCTTTGAACCCGGTGATTAAATTCACCACCTTGTTCGGTTTGCTCGCGGTGGAAATCGCCGTGACCATGAAAGACAAGACGATGTCCAACACCATTGGTGGAATCTTCTTCATTATCGCGCTGATCTTCGTCTATCGCTCGTTCTACGCGATGCGCATTCCAGAAGAACAGACCGCGGCCGACGGCAACCTGGTTCTCCCGCACGATGTGCATGGGAAGAAAGAAGGTTTGGAAAAAACGATGAAGTAATATCGTAGCCGCCGAGGTAACGAGGCGGATTCATTTCAAAGGCCTGGCAGGCGAACCCTGCTAGGCCTTTTCGATTTTTATCTCCTGCTCGACTGCTGCCGTTGGCGGTTTTGGTTTGGTAAAACAACCGCGCCAGAAACCAATGCCATAAAGAACATGGCTGAGGAAAATCAGCATGCTGACGCCTGGAAGCCAGAGAACTTTCTTGAAAGGAACAACCGCCACCGCCTGCACCAATACAGCTAGCCCATACAAAGCCAGCGGCCAGAGCAACAATCTTGGAACAAAAGGCAACGCCAGCAGATAAAGAACAAACAGGGGCGGCACGAAATTCGCCGCAGAGTTGATCGTCGGATGCAACCGAAACTGCTCAGCCCGACCGCGGCCGTAGGTCATCAACATTTTGCAAAATGCTTTTAGGGTCGGCCTTGGATGACGGTGAACGATCAGTTCGGGATCGTAAATCAATTTGTCGCCGCGCTTTTGCAGTTCATCCATTAACGCGTTTTCCTCGTTCGGATATAGCTTTTCGTTGAAGCCGCCGAGTTCGAGCATCGCATCGCGGCGCGCCAGCAGGTTGCACAGGATCAATTCCTTCTCGCTGCTTTCGCGCACCTTGCCAATGCTGCGATAACGCGCCGCGCTCGGACCGAAGGCGAGTTTGGTCCCCATCGTCAGCGAAAACGCCTGTTGCATGCGCGACGAGTCCGGCGGGCACAGATTCGGCCCTCCGACCATTTTCGTTTTCGGCGATTGGAATTGTTGCGCCGCTCGCCGCAGATTTCCGGCAAGGGGCACCGAATCGTCATCGAGAAAATAAATAATTTCGCCACGAGCCGCGCGCAAAGCGGCATTGCGCTGGACCGAAGGTTGCTTCCCGCGTGCCACCAGTATTTCGAGCTTGTCGGCGGGGTAATCCAGTTGCTCTGCGCCGGTGACCGCGTGGATGTTTTGCATCCCCGGAGGGGCCGCAATGATCACAGTCACGCTCGGCAACGATTCCACGCTGAAATTAAGCAGGAAATTAAAACCGGTAATCAACGTTAATCTGCGCCAATCGGTGGTCACTTGCATTTCGCCCTGCGACAGAGCAAGTTTTCCTCTATGCAGCAGCATGGCAGTTCGGTCGAGCTTACGCGCGATTGTGAAGCGGTCCAAATTCCCGCCGGCACAACCGCCACCCTTCACGCCGGCACGCACGTTGATATCACGCAAACACTCGGTGGCAGTTATACCGTTCATTCCGCCGGCGGTTTGTATCGCATTTCCGCAAAAGATGCCGATGCCCTGGGCATCACCGAATCGAAAAGTTTGATGGAAGCCGTCGCGGAACGCCCGCAAGCGTCGGGACCGGTCGATGAAAAGCTGGTTTGGGACACCCTGAAGACCTGTTTTGATCCGGAAATACCGGTGAACATCGTCGATCTCGGGCTCATTTACGACATGCACCTCGAGCCGACGCCCACCGGCAACAGTCACGTGAAAGTTAAGATGACGTTAACCGCGCCCGGCTGCGGCATGGGAACAATTATCGCGTCGGATGCGCAGCAGAAATTACTTTATCTCCCCGGGGTTGAAGAAGCGTCCGTGGAAATTGTTTGGGACCCGCCGTGGCATCAATCGATGATCACGGCCGAGGGACGCCGGATTCTTGGTTTGGAATAAGGAACTGCTCAAAATTATGAAAACGTTCATATCACTCATCGCCTGTTTTATTTTTACCGTGTCAAGCAACGCGCAGGATTGGGCCAAAGCGCGTCTCGACAAATCGCCGCGCCACCCCGAATGGGCAAAAGTGAAACACGGCAATCGCACGCTCGATTGCTTCATCGTCTATCCGGAAGTCAAAGAAAAGGCCACCGCCGTATTAGTAATCCACGAGGTATTCGGCCTGACCGATTGGGCGCGCAATGCCGCAGATGAACTGGCGGAAGCCGGTTACATCGCGATTGTGCCCGACCTTTTGTCGGGCAAGAAATATGACGACGTCCAGGGCGCTGTTAAGGCCGTCCATGAATTGCCCGAGAAGCAAGTGACGGCGGATTTGGATGCGGCTGCCAAACACGTGCTTTCGTTGCCATCGTGTAACGGGAAGCTGGTCGTGGCCGGATTTTGTTGGGGCGGTGGAGAGTCGTTCAGTTATGCCGCGCATAATAAAAATTTGAAGGCGTCATTTGTTTTTTACGGCTCGCCGCCGGACAAGAGCACCATGAAGAAAATCCAGTGTCCGGTTTACGGATTCTATGGCGGCAACGACGCGCGCATTACTTCAACCGTCGAGGACACCACCAAGGAAATGAAAGCGCTGGGCAAAGTTTACGAGCCAGTCGTTTACGAGGGAGCCGGACACGGATTCATGCGCGCCGGTGAAGCGCCGGACGCCAACGAGGCCAACAAGAAAGCCCACGACGAAGCGTGGCAACGTTGGAAAGACTTGTTGAAAAACTACAAGTAGTCCGCGCAGAAATTATTCTTCGGTGATGGCCGTGACTTTAGCGGCTGTCGCCTTGGGATATGCGACCAGCGCTTTAAAGGTCCACTCTTTGTGCGCGTCGATGAATTGAGTGTAGTCGCTCGTCGTGCCGAGCTTTTCTCCCTGACCGTCTAGAATATCCAACGTCACCTTCACGCCGAAACGTTGTTTGTCCGTGTCATTTTTAACGGCGACGACCGCATAGACCAAACGGCTTTTCCCAGATTTGTCGATCGAGACGGGGCCGGGCTTGAATCCCTTCCACAAATCCGGTTCAGGCGCTGGCTTCTGCGCGGTTGCCGGTTTGGCCGGCGTTTGGGTTGTTGCTTGAGGCGCCGGGCTTGAATGGGATCGGCGAACCCAACGAACGATGTTGAATGTCATCGCAGCGATCCCAATGATCACTAAGATGACAATCGAAAGATACGATTTCGACTTTTTCTTTGGAACGGAACTCGGGCCCGTCAATTGCGTTTTTTCACCGCAATGAGGACAGCGAATCCACATCCCGGCGCCTTCTGACGGAAACTCAATGTGCCCGCCGCACTGCTTGCACGAACATTTCGAATGAGCGTGGGTGTCAGACATCTATTATTTTTTCAGACGAAAATATTGCGGCACCGGTGACAACGGCAACGTCACGACATATTGCGAGCCGCTGGTTGCCGCCGAGTTGGTCACCGCGCTCCAGTTGTTCGTCGATGACAGATCCGTGGAACTTTGCAGGCTGAAACCGGTCGATGCCGTCGGCCACGCGATTTGAATTTGGGTGGTTGAGTTCGTGATCTGCAACATCGGCGGTTGGACGGGTTGAGTCGCCAGCCACAATGAGGCATTCAAAATCAGAATGCCAGCCGTCGTGCTCGTATCGGCATAGCCTTGATTGAAAAAAAGCGTATCCCCTGGATCGCCCGTTCCATCGTCGAACGGCGAGCTGTCGCCGGATGCGACCACTTTGCCGGTTCCGTATGTTGCATAGACGATCACGCCGTTGTTATTGCCGTGCGTAGCGCTGCTCCACATGGCGATTTTGGCGCTCGAGTTTTGCGCTGTATTAATCGTTATGCTCGAGCCGTTGTTGTACGGAAAATCAACACCCGTTCCCGCTGGTCCATGCGTGATGGGATCTGACGCACTGGAGTCGGCTTGGGCAAAATCTCCCGTGAGATTGTCGCCATTGAACGAAATGCCGAACGGATTGTTCGCAACGGAATTTGTCATCAAGCCGTTGAGCACCTGGACTGAATCAGCGCCGTCGTTGTTGCGATCGGACGCTCCGTGGTCCGAGACGATAAACAAGCCACCGCCGTCATGAACGAAATTCACAATCGCCGCCTTTTCTGTCGCCGTGAAAAGTATGTTCGGCTCGACCATTACGAACACGTTGTAATTGGTGAGGTCCTGTGGGTTGGTGCCGTCTTTGTAAGTGATGCGCCCGTTGTAAGGCAATGTCTCGACGTTATGACCATGCTTTACCAAATCAATCGCCCAGGCTGACAGCGCGCCTTCCCAATATGTTTCGGGAGTGCTGGCGGTGATGCCGGAAGCAGCCGGCGTGGGGAACCTTTGCGGATTGGATTCTGAACCGGCGCCGGGCGTGCCCGAGCCATCACTGGCGCTGCTGATGCGAATGTTGTGTAAGTCCGCATCGATGACCCAGTCGGCGTTGCCAGCCATTTCGGCCTTGGTCGCGTCGAAGAGAAAAACTGCGGCGTGTGCGGGGCATATGCTCAGCAACGCTGTTAGGGCAAACACAAGGACAGGAAGAGGGCACCGCATCCGGTCCATATTGCCTGAATTGGGGCTAACTTCAATGTTCTAGCGTAGAAACATGGCGGTTGGTTTTAGAAGCGATTGCAAAAGCTTTGCCATTGACCCATTGGCCTATTATATACAGCCGGACATTTTATGCCGCCACGCGACGATTCTGCCTCAAAACCAACGGGAACCAACGCCGGAGCTGCTTTCAGGACTGGAAAGAAATTGCTGGTCGCCAATCGCAGCGAAATCGCCATCCGCGTTTTTCGCGCGGCCACTGAACTTGGCCTGCGCACCGTCGCCATTTATGCTCAGGAAGATCGCCTGAGCATTCATCGTTTTAAAGCGGACGAGGCCTATCTCGTCGGTGAAGGCAAAGGGCCGGTCGGCGCGTATCTCGATATTCCCGGAATCGTTGCGTTGGCCAAAGAACACAACGTCGATCTCATCCATCCCGGTTACGGATTTCTTTCTGAAAACGCCGAGTTCGCCCGCGCCTGTCGCGCTGCTGGGATTGAATTTGTCGGGCCGCGCGCTGATTTGTTGGAGTTGATGGGCGATAAAGTGGCCGCGCGCGCGATGGCCAAACGCATTGGCGTATCGCACCTGCCCGGAACGGACGACCCTGTTCAAGACCGAACAAAGGCGCTGAAGATTGCCAAAGAAATCGGTTTTCCGCTCATTATCAAAGCGGCGTTTGGCGGCGGCGGTCGCGGCATGCGCGTCGTCCACAAAGCCGACGATCTCGAGCATCTGCTCGATGAAGCGCAGGGCGAAGCCGGTCGCGCCTTTGGCAACCCGGCGGTGTTCCTCGAAAAATATATTCCGCGCGCCAAGCACATCGAAGTGCAGATTCTCGGTGATCGTCATGGCAATGTGCTCCATTTGCACGAGCGCGATTGTTCGGTGCAACGCCGCCACCAAAAAGTCGTCGAGATCGCGCCATCGGTTGCTTTGGACGAGACCGTCCGGCGCGAACTTTGCGAAGCTGCCGTGCACATGGCGCGTGAAGCCAAGTACGACAATGCCGGCACGGTGGAATTCCTCTACGATCTCGATTCGAACAAGTGGTATTTCATCGAAGTCAACCCGCGCATCCAGGTCGAACACACGGTCACGGAAGTGATCACCGGCGTCGACCTCGTGCGCTCACAGATTCTGATCGCGCAAGGCCATACCTTGCACGATGCGCAGGTGAATTTGCCGCAGCAGGGACAAATCCCGCGCATCGGATACGCCGTTCAATGCCGCGTCACAACCGAAGACCCGGAAAATAAATTCACCCCCGATTACGGCAAGATTCTAAACTACCGTTCCGCCGGTGGCCTGGGCGTTCGTCTAGATGGCGGCATGGGCGATTCGGGCAGCGTCATCACGCCATTTTACGATTCGTTGCTGGTGAAGATCACGGCTTCGGGCGCGAGCTTTGATATGGCGCTGTCGCGGATGGATCGCGCGTTGCGTGAGTTTCGTATTCGCGGCGTGAAGACGAACATCCCGTTTCTGGAGAACGTCATCGCCAATCCAATTTTTCGCTCGGGCCAGGCGACGACGTCGCTGCTCGACACGACGCCGCAATTGTTCGAGTTCAAAGGCCGCCGCGACCGCGCGACGAAGTTGTTGAACTTTTTGTCAGACGTGGTTGTTAACGGCAATCCGACGGCAAAAGGATACGTGCCAAAAGCAGCGTTGCTGCTCGCCGACCCGCCGGATTGTGATCGCAAGCAGACACCACCCGATGGAACGCGGCAAATGCTGCTGAAACTTGGGCAGAAAAAATTTGCCGAATGGACGCGCAAACAAAAGCGACTGTTAATTACGGATACGACCTTTCGCGACGGCCACCAATCTTTGCTGGCCACGCGTGTGCGCACGTTCGACATGCTCAAGATTGCGGACGCAGTCGCGCGCCAGACCCCAGAGCTTTTCAGTCTGGAAATGTGGGGCGGCGCCACGTTCGACACCGCGATGCGTTTCTTGCGCGAAGATCCGTGGGAACGATTGCGACAATTGCGCGAACGCATTCCCAACATTTGTTTCCAGATGTTGTTCCGTGGTTCCAACGCGGTTGGTTATTCGAATTATCCGGACAATGTTTGCGCGGGTTTCGTCAGGCATGCGGCGGCTAATGGTATCGATATCTTCCGCATTTTTGATTCGCTCAATTACGCGCCGAATCTGAAAGTCGCGATGGAAGCCGTCCAGGATACGCACGCGATTTGCGAAGCGGCCATTTGTTACACCGGCGATATTCTTGATCCAAAGCGGACGAAATATTCGCTCAAGTATTACATCAAGTTCGCCAAGGAACTGGAAAAGATGGGCGCGCATATTCTTGCCATTAAAGACATGGCCGGGTTGTGCCGACCGTTTGCCG
The DNA here is from genome assembly GCA_025934545.1 of Verrucomicrobiia bacterium. Lineage (GTDB taxonomy): Bacteria > Verrucomicrobiota > Verrucomicrobiia > Limisphaerales > Palsa-1400 > JAICXV01. The sequence continues at coordinate 1,772 of JAICXV010000026.1, read as the reverse complement.
CTTACACCCTCGTCAAAGCGTTGAAGGAAGAGATTGACCTGCCCATTCATTATCACACGCATGACACCAGTGGCACGACGTCCGGCTCGATCATCAAAGCCAGCGAGGCGAACGTGGACATTGTTGATCTGGCCATCGCCTCGATGAGCGGTTCGACGAGTCAGCCCAACATGAATTCGATTGTGGCCGCGCTCGCCAATACGCCGCGCGACACCGGACTTGATTTGGATATCTTAAATAAATTTTCGGATTATTGGGAACACGTCACGACGTTCTACGCCCCGTTCGACACCGCGCCGCGGAGCGGCAGCGCTGAGGTTTACGAACACGAAATGCCGGGCGGCCAATACACAAATCTCAAAGAACAGGCGGCGAGTATGGGGCTTGGGCAACGCTGGCGCGAAATCGCCCGCACTTACGCCGAAGTGAATCAGTTGTTCGGTGACATCGTCAAAGTCACGCCGAGCAGCAAAGTCGTCGGCGACATGGCGATGTTCCTCATCACGCGCGGCATCAAGCCGGCTGATGTGTTGAATCTCGATCCCGGCAGCACGCCGTTTCCGGCGTCCGTCATCGATATGCTCATGGGCAACCTAGGTCAACCCGTTGGCGGCTGGCCGAAGAAAGTGCAGAAAATTGTTTTGGGCGACCGCAAGCCGTTGCGCGGACGCCCCGGAGCCACTCTCAAGCCGTTGAATCTCGACAAGGTTCGGGAAGAGACCGCGTCGAAAACAAAACGCGCTGCTAACGACGACGATCTCTATAGCTATTTGATGTATCCGGACGTGTTCACCGACTTCGCAAAATTCGCCCGCGATTACAGTGATGTTTCTGTGTTGCCCACGCCGGCGTTTTTCTATGGGCTGAAACCGGGTGAAGAAATTTCCGTCGACATCGAAGAAGGCAAAACACTTTTCATCAAATTGATCAACGTCGGGGCGGTTGATAAAGACGGCCGACGCACGGTCACTTATGAACTCAACGGCATGCCGCGCGAGGCAACGGTTGTCGACAAGTCCGTCGGCATTAAAGCCAAAGCGCGTGCTAAAGCAGATCCCGCGGATCCGCTCCAACTTGGCGCACCGATTCCGGGACTCATCACGGCCCTGTCAGCAACTGTCGGAGCGAAGGTCGCCAAAGGCGACAAGCTCGTAACGCTCGAAGCGATGAAAATGCAAACCACGATTTACGCTTCGACGAATGGCACGGTCGACAAGATTCTGGTCGCCGTTGGTGATACGGTCGAAAGCAAAGATTTGCTCGTGAAGCTGCGCGCGGCGTAAGCGGTAGCAGATTAAAATCACTTTGGTGGGTACGACGAGGCCAACATTAAATCCTTGTCGACGTCGTTTGCGTTTGCGCGAATACGCGAATCAGCCGCGGGGTTTGTTATTACAGATGACGCGAACGGCTTGGTCGGGATGCTTTCGATGACAGTCCTGGTCACCGGTCGTTTTAGGATGAGGAAGTTCGACAGTTGGGATTTTGCGAGTCGAATGGATCCATAGAACCGTCGGTTTTCGCGCGAGCTGTATTGACCGCCGCCGAAGCTGTCTCCAGTGCGATACCAGTTTCCGTTTTTATCAACGCCGACAAAACTAATTTCATAGGCGGGATCAAAATCGTAAATGCAGTCGATTAACAGGTCGCCGCCGTTGTCATCAACTTTTCCAAAACGGAAATATCCGCCATTGGTTTTGACCATTGTGTTCGCCTGGATTTTCGTGACCTCCTGCCATTTGCCGACGCCGTAGGTGATGATGACGTCGACG
>JAICXV010000379.1 GCA_025934545.1 Verrucomicrobiia bacterium | reverse complement strand
GGAGGCTGCCGGGAGAATAATTTTAAGGGAGAAGGAAGAATGCTGAATGCAGAAACAAGTTTGAGCGCTGCGCCGTCCTTCTTCATTTTACATATTGCCTTCTTCGTTTCATGAATACCGCAACTCCACGAGTTTTCATCGCCGCCACGCGCCAGAACGATGGCAAGACCACGACCTCGCTCGGCTTGATCGCAGCCTTGCAGCGACACTTTCCGCGCGTGGGCTACATCAAACCCGTCGGCCAGCGCTTCGTGGAAATTGAAGAGCAGAAAATTGATGAAGATACGGTGTTGATGGACCGCGTCTATCGGTTGAATTGCCCGCTCGTCGACATGAGCCCGATTGCGGTCGAACCCGATTTTACGCGGAAGTATTTGCAGTCGTCGGCGAGCGACTTTTTGGCGAAGAAAATCACGAAGGCATTTGATCGCGTTGCGTGGGAAAAGGATTTTGTGCTTTGCGAAGGGTCCGGACACGCAGGCGTCGGGTCCGTTTTTGATTTGTCGAATGCGCAGGTGGCGAAATTGCTTGGGGCAAAGGTTATCATCGTCAGCCAGGGCGGAATCGGAAAACCGATTGATGAAGTTTCGTTGAACCAGGCGTTGTTTCAGAAGGAAGGCGTGCCGGTCATCGGTGTGATTCTGAACAAGGTGTTACCGGATAAAATCGAGTTCGTGACGGAATTCGCGCGGCGCGGTTTGAAACGCAAAGGGCTGGAGCTGCTCGGCGTCGTCCCGCATCGGACGATTTTGTCGAACCCGACGGTTGATTCTATTCGTGACGAATTGAAGGCGGAAATTCTCAACAGTGCCGGGATTCACAATCTCGTCGAGCACGTGATCATCGGCGCGATGAGTCCGCAAAATGCGGTGAGTTTTTTCAAGCCGGGCATGCTCGTCATTACACCGGGTGATCGTGAAGATATTATTATGGCGGCGTCGTCCGCCGGTGAGCATTTAACGGGTATCGTGTTAACCGGCAACTTGCGGCCGTGCGAAGAAGTGATGGCCATGATCAAGAAGCTGCCGTTCCCGGTGCTGTTGGTGCGCGAGAACAGTTACGAGGTGGCCTTTAAGGTGCATAATCTCATCGTTAAAACTCGGCCCGCTGATACCGAGAAGATTGCGGTGATCCGCGACATCATTGCGGCACATGTTGACGTGAATCGGATTCTCAGCGCATTGTAACATCGCGATACGGCAGACTTGGGGTTCGCAGACGCAACCATGAAACTTTCTTTTAAATTAAATCCCACGCTGGAGACGTTGCCGGTTTATCAGCCGGGGCGTCCGATTGAAGAGGTGGCGCGCGAGTTGGGAATTCCAGCCAAACAAATTATCAAACTGGCGTCGAACGAAAATCCGTTCGGGCCGTCACCGAAAGCGCTGGCGGCGATCCAGGAAGCGGCCAAGCAGTTGCATCTTTATCCCGACGGGAACGCATTTTATTTCAAACAGAAATTGGCGGCGAAACTGGCAGTGTCGCCGGCTAATTTGATTTTGGGAAACGGGTCGAACGAGATTATCGAGTTTCTTGGGCATGCGTTGCTTGGCCCCGGTGATGACATTGTGGTTTCGGAGTACTGCTTCGCGATTTATCCGATTGTGGCGAAGATGCTCGGAGCGAATGTTGTGACGGTTCCAGCAAAGAATTACGGCCACGATTTGCGCGCGATGCTCAAAGCAATCACACCGAAGACCAAAGCGGTGTTCGTCGCTAATCCAAATAATCCGACCGGGACACTCGCGTCGAATGAGGAAGTCATGGAACTCGTCAATGGCGTTCCATCCAATGTCGTGCTGGTGATGGACGAGGCGTATATCGAATTTTTGGACAAGCCACTGGATTTGATTCCGACGATCAAACACGGTGAAAAGCAAAATCTGATTTTGATGCGGACGTTTTCCAAGATTTATGGGCTGGCCGGCACGCGCGTCGGATATGGGATTGCAGCCCCGGACTTTATCGCGGCGCTCGAAAAAATCCGCCAGCCGTTCAACATCAATTCGCTGGCGCAAGCGGGTGGGTTGGCCGCGTTGGATGACGCGGAGCATGTGCGCAAGACGCGCGAGAACAATGCTGAGGGTAAACAGTTTTTGCAAAAGGAACTTGTGGCGCTTGGGTGCGAAACGATTACGACATACGCGAATTTCGTGCTGGCGCGAGTGGGCGATGGGCAAAAGGTGTTTGAACAATTGCAAAAGCAGGGCGTCATTGTGCGGCCGATGGGCGGGTATAAATTGCCGGAATGGATTCGTATTTCCATCGGCACGCCGGAAGAAAACGCGCGATGCATCAATTCGTTGAAAAAGATTCTCGCTTAACGACGGGGACGGAGAGGCAGAGGTGCTTTAAGGCGATCGTGGTGCCCATGTGCCTCTGTGCCTTTTTTTTGCTCTGTTTCGTTTCCTGCGGCGTGAAACAGAGCGTTGCGGAGAAAACTTTTTCTGTGCGCGGTGTGGTCAAGGAAGTCGAGGCGGCGAAGAAAACGGTCACGGTGCAGCACGAAAAAATCCCCGGTTACATGGACGCGATGACAATGCCGTTTGAGGTGAAGAACACAAACGAACTGCGCGGGTTGAAGGTGGGCGACCGGATTGCCTTTCAAATGGTCGTGGCGGAAAAGGAAGGGTGGATCCGACACATCGTCAAACTGGACCAATCACCGGAACAAATGCCGTCGCGAACGAGCGTGCAAGTAGTGAAAGCGATTGAGCCGCTTGATCCCGGTGAGCCGGTGCCGGATTTTCATCTGACGAACGAACTGGGCCAAGCTATCAGTTTGGCCGACCTGAAAGGAAAAGCGTTCGCCATGACGTTTATCTTCACGAGTTGTCCGTTCCCAAATTTTTGTCCGCGCATGACGAGTAACTTTTCGGAAACTGAAAACAAACTGATCGGCCAAAAAGGTGCGCCGACGAACTGGATGTTGTTAAGTGTGAGTTTTGATCCGGAGCATGACTCGCCGGAGAAGTTGTTGGCCTACGGCAAAGTGCAAAATTACGACCCAGCGCACTGGCATTTTTTGACTGGATCGGAAGCGGAGATCGAACAATTGTGCGAAGTGTTTGACGAGAAGTTTTGGCACGACGGAACGAGCATCAGCCACAACTTGCGCACGGTGGTTGTGGGTGCCGATGGGAAGCTGCAAAAGATCTTCCAAGGAAATGATTGGACTTCTGATGAGTTGAAGGCGGAGTTGCTAAAAGCTTGCAAACCAAGTCGTTGAGGGCCGCCTGATGGGACAGGGCCCGAGGCGTCTGAGCGCGATTTCTAAATTTTTCTTCAGCAAAAGTCCTGCGGTACGGGTAAATTGTTTTGTTGGAGTTTGTTAGTGCGCAGGAGGATTGACTCCAACGGAACGATTTAAGGAGAACGCATGTTATCGACGATTTCCAGTCCGAAGTCGCGGGGAAAAAACCGGTTGCGACACCGGTCCCGCGTGTCTCACTCGAAAACATCGGCCAAGCGACTGCGGGGCCGAGCGCTGCACGCACGAAAACATCATCGGTCACCCGCTTCGCGGGCGACAAATGGACATAAGCGGGCGATGCCGAAAATGATGGAAGCGGCGCGTTCCGTGGCGACGCGGGAACGCGCGCCATTGGAACCGCCTAAGGTGGAAGTGCCGGGCCACGCCGCGCATCCGACCGAACCCGAAGTCGAACGCCAGCGTTACGATGCCAATTCGGCATTGAATCTTTATTTACGCGAGATCGCGCGAACGCCACTGCTGACGATCCAGGAGGAAGTGGACCTGGCCAAACGGATCAAAAAGCATGATAAAAAAGCGCGCGAGCAAATGATCAAAGCGAACTTGCGTTTGGTGGTGAAGATTGCGCGCGATTACGAAAATTATCGCATGCCGTTGCTGGATCTCATTAACGAAGGCAACATTGGTTTAATGAAGGCGGTGGAGCGATTCGACCCAGCGAAAGGCGCCAAATTCTCCACCTATGGCGCATGGTGGATC
>JAICXV010000528.1 GCA_025934545.1 Verrucomicrobiia bacterium | reverse complement strand
TGTGAAAGAATTCGAACTGCCATTGAGTTTTACGGGTTGCAGAACCTGATTGGATCCCCAGCCGTCTGATAGCGAAACCACGTCGCCTTCCGTCTCGTTACGCTTGATCCGAAACGCGTACCAATCCCGCCCCTCCCATTGGGGCAGGCCAAAAACAATGCCGGCCTGGAACGCTTTTGAAGAACTGCTGACAACATCAAAGTCGCCTTTGATTTCAAAACTCCATCCAACAATCGCGCGTGAAAAAATCATGTGACCGAGTTTATCGGCGTGCACTTCCAATCCGCCATTCGCCGGTTCAAAAGTCCCGTGCCGCGAGCACCATCCAATGAGGTTCTTTTCCTCCGGCATAAAACGCAACCAATCGCCGGTCTTTAATGACTGTTCAAGGGACACCGACATCACGCGATCGCGAATGAAACGCATTGCTCTCGGATCTGCGTTGGTGCCGGCGACGAGATCTCGATAGATGCCGAGGGCGCCGTTGAAATCGCGCGCCCGGCGCATCTCTTCCGCCTGTGCAACTTTAGTTCCAACAGCGCCAGTCCGAGCTGCAACCTCCTCTGGAATTAGTGAAAGCTCGCGGTGCCATCCGTCAAAATTTCGCCTCGTCGGTTCCCAGTTAACGGCCTCAAGCTGTTTCCGGGCGACGTCATATTTCCCGGCGAGATACGCGATGTTGATATAAGTGCTCCTCCAACCGAGCTCACCGGGTTTGCCGGCTTCGTGCTTGATGTAGCCATCGTACATTTCCTGCAAATGAGGCCAGATATCCGGGCGACTGAATAAATAATCGCCGGCGCGCAATTTTTCCTCCGCGCTCAAATCATTCAGCACGTCGAAAAACTTCCGCGGAACATCGGTATCAAAACGATGGGTGTTCAATGCGGTCAGACCAAAGGCCAGCATCGATTCCTCATCACCGTACCAGCGCGAGCGCAACCCCCAGCGCATCGACGACCATGCGCCGGGATAATCCAATTGCGCCGCGACCGCTTTATCGAACCACTCGCGCATTTCGGTGATATCAGAACTTCCAAGCGCGACTCTCATCATTTCGGCGGGTGCGAGCGGAAAGTCTTTCCGCAGATTCCATGCTGACGTGAGTTCGGACCGTGCGACTTGCAGATGTCGCTCGAACTCTTTCCAGCCGGCTTGACTGACGGCATCGGAGAATCCCGTTCCGCGCGCGCGCCAGGCCTCGTCGATTTCGTGCCGGCCCTCCAACATCGATCCGAGCCATTCAAAATTTGGACCAGCATCTCGCGCAGCCGCAATCAAGGCCGGCGCATTCCTGACGAAGAACGACGATGCCCAACCGCTGGCCAATGTTTCCGCAATGTCCTCCTGGTCATCCGGCTGAATGCTGCCATCGCTGAGCATGGCCTTGAAATAGCGAACGCCCTCGGCATCGATCGCCGGCAGACGCGGTGAATTGCTATTCAGATAGCGCGAGAAACTGACCACGCTGTAAAACCGCGGATAAGCTTTATGCTTTGAATTTTCAAAAGCTTTCATCGCGCGTTCAAGCCGACGCTCTGCTTCGTGCAATTCCGGTGACTCGCCCGCCGTCAACACCAACACCAGACCATCCGTGCAATTTGAACTTGCGACCAGCTTGTCGGCCAATTCGGAAACTATTTCGCTTTGTGCGGCTGCATTGGTGGACTCGGACCCGTATTGCTTTTCGAGCCAAGCTTCCAGAAACTTGATGCAATCAGCGTCCGTTTCAGGATGCCGATCGCCGCGTTCCTTGTATCCCTGCAAATAATGCCGCTCCCGAAACGCTCGCCGTTTCACTCGCACCTGCTCTTCTGTTACCGATTTATCACTAACGGCTACGGGCGCGCTGGCCGCGCGCATCGCCGCCGTATTGCGCGTCCGTCCGACCGGCAAAAGTGACGTCCGTTGGACAACAGCCTTTTTTGCGACTTGCACGACACGCACCGCTACCAGTCCGACGACGACCGCAAAGAGCGCGACTCCACCTACGATGATCCAGACCGGCGCCTTGTGTGATTTCGGCGAATATTGCGGAATCGGTGGCGGCGCCGTCATCTTCGGAGGCGGATTCTGCAACAACACGAGGTCGAGCGTTTGCCAATCAGCCATGCCTTCGCACCAAACCAAGTCATTGCCGGAGAACTCGCCGTTACCGTGTTTACGCCGCAACTCGTCCAAAGGAAATTGTCCAAGTTCCTGTCCATCGCGGTTGACGTGATAATTCATAGCAAATAATTATTTAACGTTTGCCGCCGTCGCCTGGGTCCGCGACACGCGCGGACGGAAAACAATGTCGACAACATTGCGCATGTACTGTTCGTCAGTAATTCCTTCGGTTGATTCCGGTGGAAAGTCCACCAAAGAACGAAAATGTTCGCCAAGCCGCGCGAACAGTTCCGCGCGCGCGTTCGGTTCAAACGTTTCGCGACGCAAAATCGCCTGCAACGCGATGCTCGCTTCCAACGGCGAAATGCGCTGGCGCAAGCGGGCTTCAAGATGAGGATAGCCACGCAGTGAATTGAATTTGCCGGCCATGACCTGTTCCAGGTCCGGCTCTTCAAATTTCGGCGAGCGAATGACGATCGTGTTCGCCGCGATGTCGCCCAACCTTTGACCGCGGGAACTAAGCGTCGCCGCCACACCGCCGACCAGATAAAAGGCCGGCAACATATCGACAAAACGCAATAGATTGCGAATGACAATCTGGCTGAATTGCAGACGAAGGCCAGAGGCATCGACGACGCGCAAGCGCATGATCCGTTTGCCAACCGTCTGGCCGCGCCAGACCCACTCGCAGAAAAAACCATAGCCAATCTGCAACAGGAAAAATGCGAGAATGGAAACTGCGTGCGCGAAGTCAATACTGATCAAGTTTAACAGAGCCAGTGCGGTGCTCAGCACCATCGACATAGCGCTGATAACGGCGAAATCGACAAACCACGCCAAAAACCGCGCGACGGGGCTTGCCAGTTGAAGCGCGAAATTCACTCCTTCCGGCGTGCGAATAGTCAATGTGGCCGTGCGCGATCCGTTCATGTGACCGGCTCCGGTTTGCGACCTGACTTCCACAAAAAGAAGGTGAGCAAGGTCAGTTCAACGCAACCAAAAATGATTTTGAGTGAGTACG
>JAICXV010000322.1 GCA_025934545.1 Verrucomicrobiia bacterium | reverse complement strand
CGTTGGAAGAGCCGCCGTCCAAATCGATTCTTATCCTGTTAACGACGGACATTCAGCGGATCCTTGAAACGATTTTGTCTCGTTGTTTGCGGCTGAATTTCGCGGGCGAAGGCGCGCATTTCAGTCCGCGCCATAAGGAATGGGTGAACACGTTCAGCAAAGTTGCGGCTGAATCGAGTCGCGGATTGTTGCCTCGGTATCGGCTGCTTGGTTTGCTCCTCAAGGAATTGGCGGCGGAAAAAGAAGAAATAGACACGGTGTTGTCGGAACGGTCGCCGTTGGAAAAGTACAACGACATCGATGCCGACCTGCGTGAAAAGTACGAGAAAGAACTGACGGCGGCGGTGGAAGCAGAATATCGGCGGCAACGGAGTGATTTGCTCGGGGCATTGCAATGGTGGTTGCGGGATGTTTGGCTGCAAGCGGCGGCGCCGTCGGCCTCAACGGCAAATTATCTTGGTTTTCCAGACCTTTCGGCGGCGGCGCAAGGAGTTGCTAGACGGATTACGGCGGCGGATGCGCGTGAAAATTTGGAAGTCGTCGATGATTTGCAGAGGCAACTGAGCACCACCAACGTGCAGGAAGCGCTGGCTTTGGAAGTGGGTTTGCTTAAGCTCAAGCTTTGATTGGACAAAGCGCCTGAAACGAAACAAGACCAATGCGGCCTGGGCTTTGCCGTCGTTGCCGGTTTGTTTTTATTTGTCGCCCTGTTGAAGTGGGGGAACCCCGTCATTCTCGATGCGCAAGTTGCGCCGCCACAGAATTTCTACGAGGCGCTTTACGATGCGTGGCCAATTCAATGGGCTTATTTCTGTTTTATTCCTGTCGTTCTTGTCGGGCTGCTTTGCATGCCGTGGCAAACCCTGAGGTTGCCAGCGTCGACTTCGGGAAAAGTGTTGGTATGGCTTCCATTGGCATGGCTGGGCTGGCAATTGGTCGCAGCAACGCACACGGTCGATGCCTCGCTGACCAGCGTCACGGTAAAGCATTTTTCCATCGCTGTAGCACTGTTTTACTTCGGGTTTTTCGCGCTTGGTCGGGTGGCAAATCCGTGGCCCGTTTGGCTGTTTCTGACGGTCGCCTTGCTCTGGATCGTGCGGGTTGGCTGGGAGCAGCACTTTGGTGGATTGGAGGAGACGCGGAAATATTTTTATTCGCTGCCGAACTGGCAAGCTGCACCGCCGGAATTCGTTAAGAAACTGTCGAGCAATCGGATTTATTCGACATTGTTTTATCCCAATACGCTGGCAGGGGCGTTGTTGCTTCTGTTGCCGATTACCTTGGGATGGGTTTGGCAGATACTGGCGAAGCTTCGAGCGAGAGCGCTGTGGGTGATCACCGTTTTGGTCGCGGCGCCGTCGTTGGCGTGTCTTTATTGGTCGGGATCAAAGGCGGGGTGGCTCATCGCCCTAATCCTTGTCGTTGTGACACTCGCCTTGTCCAAGGTCCCGCGCAGGATTGTCTATCCGACGATCGTCCTCGTGCTGGCAATTGGGACGGTTCTATTTGCGGTGAAAAACGCGCGGTATTTTGAGCACGGCTCGACCAGTATCGTCGCACGTTCTGATTACTGGCGGGCCGCAATAACGATGGGTCGCGAGCATCCGTTGTTCGGGACTGGGCCTGGAACATTCGCCAAGGGCTACGAAAAGATAAAATCTCCCGACGCAGAGATGGCTCGTCTGTCCCACAACGACTATTTAGAGCAATTCTCGGACAGTGGAATAGTGGGTTTTACGCTCTATTTGTGCCTGTTTGTCGGCGTTGGTTGTCTACTATATCGTTATCGTAATGAAAAATGGTGGTTCGTCGGTGTGGGGCTGTTTGGGGTGTTCTTGCACGAAACAATGGAGTTTCATCTTTATATACCGGCGATCGCTTGGCCGACGTTCTTTTTGTCTGGGTGGATAGTCGCACAGTGCCAAACTACAAAAACCACGATTTCTTAGACATTACCGTTAAAGTTGTTCACAAGTTATTCACTTTTGTGACAAAAGCATCGGAAAAACCCGTAAACCGAGGTCAGTTTTTCATGCTTGACTGCTTTTTTTTGGGCGAATACTGTCCCAGAACCTTAAAAACGACGAGAAGCAGGGTCGCCGAGCGGCCTCTGCTTTTTTGCTTAAATAGATGGTTAACTCTCAACCAATAATGATGCCGACTAAGACACGCGTTTCCCGCGTCATTTTGGCCCGCACGCAACTGCCGGAGGCGACTTGGACTTAAAAGATATCAAGGCGATCATCGACCTCATGCGTAAGAACTCGTTGACGGAGTTCGAGATGGAGCATCAGGACTTCAAAATCAAATTGAAACGCGGAACCAGCGGCAACGGCGACGAGGGCATGCCGGTTTCATACACGATGCCTCTGCCGGTTGCTTTGCAGACCCCGATGGTGGCGGCTGGTGCGGCGATGGCAGCAGGGGCGACACCCGTTGGTGCTCCGGCGGCCGCCGCGAGCGAATCGAATTTGTTGGAAATCAAATCGCCGATGATCGGCACTTTTTACCGTGCGCCGTCGCCGGAGTCTGCGGAATACGTGGAAGTCGGCAGCGAAGTGAATGCTGACACGGTTGTCTGCCTCATTGAAGCAATGAAGGTCATGAACGAAATCAAGGCGGAGTGCAAAGGCGTGGTCACGCAGATTTTGGTCGACAATGCCAAGCCCGTGGAATTTGGACAGCCCCTTTTCAAGATCCGGCCGACTTAAGCCCGATCCACTCAAATGTTTGAAAAAATCCTCGTAGCCAATCGTGGCGAAATAGCGGTGCGCATCATTCGCGCCTGCAAAGAACTGAACATCCGCACTGTTGCGGTGTATTCGGAGGCGGACGTCAATTCGATCCATGTGCAAATGGCGGACGAAGCGATCTGCATCGGCAAGCCGGCCAGTGCCGACAGTTATTTGCGGATCGACCGAATCATCAGCGCGGCGGAGATTGCGGACGTCGACGCCATCCATCCCGGTTACGGTTTTCTTTCAGAGAACGCGCACTTCGCGGACGTCTGTGAAAGTTGCAACATTCGCTTTATCGGGCCGAGTTCGCGCGCGATGAATGCGTTGGAAGACAAAGCCGCCAGCCGCGCACTCGCCAAACGCGCCGGAGTGCCCACGCCGCCGGGTTCCGATGGAACCGTGGAAAATGAGCAGGAAGCGCTGACGGTTGCCAAGCGAATCGGTTATCCAGTCATGATCAAAGCGGTCGCCGGCGGTGGAGGCCGTGGCATGCGCGCCGCGCACAACGACATTTCGCTGGTGAAAGGGTATCATACGGCCCGGAGCGAAGCGGAAAAATCGTTCGGCAATTCCGGTGTTTACATCGAGAAATTCATCGAGACGTCGCACCATATCGAATTTCAGATTTTGGGTGACATGCGCGGGAACATCGTTCACCTCGGCGAACGAGATTGTTCCATTCAGCGGCGAAATCAAAAAATCGTCGAAGAGACACCTTCGCCCCTGATCGAAAATAAATTTAAAGACTTACGCAAAAAGATGGGCAAAGCGGCGGTGCGCATCGCCGAAGTGGCGCATTACACCAACGCCGGGACGGTCGAATTCATCGTTGATGACAAAGGCCACTTTTATTTTCTGGAAGTGAACAAGCGCATCCAGGTGGAACACCCAATCACTGAAGAAGTGACCGGGCTGGATCTGGTGAAATTGCAAATCCAGGTCGCGATGGGCGAGCCGCACAAGTTGTCACAAGGCGACATTACGATGAAAGGGCATGCGATCGAATGTCGCATCAATGCGGAAGATCCGTTTGATGATTTCCGTCCGTCGCCTGGCCGTATTGAAATGTATTATCCACCCGGCGGCAGCGGCGTGCGAGTCGACAGCCATTGTTACGCCGGCTACACGATCCCGCCGAATTACGATTCGATGATCGGTAAACTGATTTGCAAAGCGAAAGACCGCCGCGAGGCGATGGATAAAATGAGCCGGGCGCTGGACGAATACATGATCACCGGAATCAAGACGACGATTCCGTTTGAGCAGGCGATTTTGCGCGACCCAAATTTCCGGCGCGGCGTTTATTCGACGGCGTTCGTGGAACAGCTCTTGGGAACGGGCCGACGGGAGATGATGGAAGAGAAGGCTTAAGGCCAGCCCGACTGTTACTCTCCGTTTCTGGCGACTGCGTTGTTGCCGTTGCGCGGGGTATCATCGAACGACTCGATGATGCCGAGGATGGGAAGGAACATCGCGATGACGATGCTCCCGACAACAACGGCAAGGAAGACGATCATCACCGGTTCAAGCAGCGAAGTCATGGCGGCGACGGCATTGTCCACTTCGTCGTCGTACTTGTCCGCAATCTTCATGAGCATTTCCGGCAATGCGCCCGTTTGTTCCCCGACGTCGACCATG
>JAICXV010000496.1 GCA_025934545.1 Verrucomicrobiia bacterium | reverse complement strand
TGAGCGAAGAGCGGCGCGAGGGAACTCTCGGGTTTTTGTTTCTGACTGATCTGAAAGGTTACGATGTTGTCCTGGGCAAATTCATTGGGGTCTCGCTCAATGCTTTTTATAGTTTGCTGGCCGCGATTCCTGTGCTTGCCCTACCCATTATGATGGGCGGGGTGACGGGCGCGGAATATTGGCGAATGATGTTAGCGCTGCTCAACGCGCTCTTTTTCACGTTCGCTATTTCTATATCTATTTCCGCGCGCTGCACGGAAAGTGGCAGGGCACTGGGCTGGGCGGCGACGGCGTTGTTTGTGTTTATTATTCTGCTGCCGTGTGTCAACGCCTCCTTTTCCCATCTGCCGGTGTTCCTGAAATGGATTTGTGAGGCGAGCCCGGCTTTGCCCGTTTATCTGGCGTCCTCAGCGCATTACGTCCGCAAAACGAACGCGTACTGGGAAAGCGTTGGCATGTCGCAGTTGTTTGCGTGGGGTGCCATTGTTTGGACGTGCCTTTGGGTTTCGCGAACTGTCACCGTCAAAGTTGGTGACGGCACAGGGTTGATTGACCGCCAGTCGCCCGTAGGAAAAATTTTAGGCAAGTTATCGCGGCGCAATCCACGCTTGCTCAGCCCTAATCCGATCGTGTGGTTGTTGGACACTCCGTTACCGCGGCGCGCGTTGAACTCTCTCGCGATCGCTTTTGTTGGGATACTGGTCGCCGCTGCGATCTTCGATCGACCTGATGATATTTCCGCCGTCTCCATGGTAACATTTTACATATTTATACTTTTTATGAAGCCGCTGGTCGCAGCGCAGGCGTGCCGTTTTTTTGGAAAATCGCGTCGAGATGGGACGTTTGAGCTCTTGAGATGCACTCCTTTGTCGGACCGCGAATATATGCAAGGCCAATGGTCGACACTCATTCGAACATTTGGACCAACGGCTTTGATCGTTTTCGTCGGTGATGCAACCGTTTTCTTTTTCACTGTCCGGCCGCATAACGACGGCGCAATCCTTTACCTTCTTTATTTCGCATTCAAAGCAATGACTGGTTTTTATGCCGTTAGTTGGTTTGGAATCTGGATGTCGCTCACGACGCGCACATTGATGCGGGCGATTGCATTGACCGTCGTTTTTACTGTCGTGCTGCCGTTGCTTTTGTTTTGTGTCCCGGACATTCTCATCGACGCAATTTTAATTGCGGTGGCCAGCTCGAAGGTGCAAAACCTCAGTCCATCTCCCATTAGCACGCCGGCGAACTCGATCATGACCACAGAAACATTGCCGGCAAATCATTACCGGCTTTAACCGGCAGCGATTCGCATCGCATCGAAGAGGCTTTTTCCGGTCGCGACAGAGACGAGTTTTTTGGCCTGTTCGTCGCCGTGTTCCAAGAGGTCTTCAGGAAGTTCTTTGAGAAAGGGTGAGAGGTGACACGGCAGCGCCTGGCCATATTTTTTGCGGGCCTGACAATGGCTCAGGGTCAGAGTCTGCATTGCGCGCGTCATTGCGACGTAAAAAAGTCGGCGTTCTTCGTCCAAGGTGTTTTCGATCTTGGAACGCGAGTGCGGAAGCAAGCCGTCTTCCATGCCGACGACAAAAACGTGGGGGAACTCGAGACCTTTGCAACTGTGCATGGTGATGAGCGTGACCGCGTCGCCGGCTTCTTTCTCTTCCTCTTCACGATCGGAATCGAGAGTGATGTCGTCCAGAAATTCTTCCAACCGTTTTGCGGGCGTCGCGGCATCGGCCGTTTTGTCGAGTGAGACGATCAATTCTTTCAAGTTCTGCACGCGCGAATCCGCCGCTTCAGGAGTTTTTTCGCCACGACGGATTTCGCCAACATAACCAATTTCATCGATGAATTTGTCGGCCCACGATTGCAGCGAAATAGAAATGTCCTCGAGCAACGGTGCCTGGGTGCGTTCGATTAACGAGGTGAATGCGCGAATCGATTCGACCGTCTTGTTTTGGAAACTGGCGAGCACCGCGTCATTCTTCATCGCGCAATAGACGGAGCAATGATGTTCCTGGCTGGCGGCGAGCAACCGTTCCATCGTGACATCGCTCAAGCCACGCGCTGGCGTGTTGGCGATTCGCAAGAGGCTGACGTCGTCGTTCGGATTGATGAACATTTTGACGTAAGCGAGAAAGTCCTTCACTTCGCGTCGATCGAAATAACTTTGCCCACCGATGAGGTGATAGCGGATCGAAGCCTGGCGCAGCGACGTTTCAAGCACGCGCGATTGTTGGTTCGTGCGAAAGAGAATCGCGTGCGACCCCCATGGAATCCGGTGCGCCATGCGATTGAATTCAATTTGCTCGGCGGTGCGGCGACCTTCTTCCTCATCGTCCGTATAGGTTTGGAGAACGATCTTTTTACCAGTGCCGTTTTGTGACCACAGTTGCTTGGGACGCCGGCGCGCGTTGTTTTTGATCAACGCGTTGGCCGCATTCAAAATATTTGTGGTAGAGCGGTAATTTTGTTCGAGCTTAACGATTTTGACTTTCGGAAAGTATTTTTCGAGTTCGAGGAGGTTCGCTATTTCCGCGCCGCGCCAGCCGTAAATGCTTTGATCATCGTCACCGACCACGCACAAATTCTGGTGCTTTTCCGTCAGCCCATGGACGAGGCGGAACTGCGCGGCATTAGTGTCCTGGTATTCATCGACCATCACGTATTTATATTTGGCGCGACAGGTTTCAAGCGCATCGGGATGCTCTTTGAACAAGCGCAACGTGAGCAAAATCAGGTCGTCAAAATCGACGGCGTTACAGGCGTGCAAGGCGCTTTCGTAACGTTTGCGAACGTGTTCGGCGAGGGCGGCGACGTTCGGGTCGGCAAACGCTTTCGAGTTTTCACCGGCGTTTTTATATTTGCTCAACAACGCGAGCACGTCGCCGGGATCGACTTTATTGGATTTGTCGGAGACGTGACTGAGGATTTTTTTAATCGCACCGAGCTGTTCGGATTCGCTGTAGATGACGAAATTGCGTTTGTATCCGAGCTTGTCGATATGCTGGCGAAGAATGCGAACGCAGAGCGAGTGAAACGTGCAGATGGTTGGGCGCACCGGTTTGTCGTTACTGTCGGCGTCGCGCCGGACGCGACCGATCATCTTGTTCACGCGCTCGCGCATTTCGCGCGCGGCTTTATTGGTAAACGTGACGGCGAGAATGTTGTCGGGGCGCACACCTCTTTCGATGAGATGCGCGATGCGAAAAGTGATGACGCGTGTTTTGCCGGTGCCCGCGCCGGCCAAAATCAAGACCGGCCCTTCGGTGGTCTGGACGGCGGCACGTTGCGGCGGATTTAGCGCGGACAAATTTA
>JAICXV010000349.1 GCA_025934545.1 Verrucomicrobiia bacterium | reverse complement strand
GAGTTCAGCGACTTCTTTTGAAAACAAAAAATCCGGACGACGCCCATCGTCCGGATTTTCATCGATAGTGAGATCGAATTTGGGTGATGAGGGCATTTCCACCGTCACCCGCGGCGGCTTATGAAATAATGAGGTTTCCGATCCGTTCCTGCCCGCCTCACTATATGCGATGTCCTCTCCGCAGTTTCTCTGGGCAGGGCGCTATAACAACAGAAAACCCATTGGCGCGCAAGCACTTTCAACATCAGGGACTTGTGAGGGAATCCATTAAATGCGTGTCGCATATAACGCTACACGCCCTCTGTCAGCTTCAAAAACTGCTGTTGAATCAAAAGCGGTTACCCGTTGAGTTGTATTAGCATTTCTAACACAAACAACTGCGCGCGGGGTCACTAAATATACTTTTCAATAATCGGCCCCAACGCCTTTATCGTCGATTTCGGCCATGCCGCTCGCTCCGTCATAATCGCATTTTTCAAAGCCTCATGGCACGGCCAACCCGGCTGCTTCGGAATCCTCGGCAAAACGCGTTTGATGATTGCCTTCGCCTGTTCGGCGTTTTTGCGCAAATTGGCCACGACCATATCCACCGTCACGTGTTCTTCGTCCGTCTTCCACGCGTCATAATCCGTAATCATCGCCATCGTCGAGTACGCGATCTCCGCTTCGCGCGAGCACTTCGCTTCGCCGAGGTTCGTCATGCCGATAACGTCATAACCGAGCTTGTGATTCGTGATGGACTCGGCCCGGGTGCTGAACGCCGGCCCTTCCATGTTCACGTAAGCGCCGCCGTTATGGACACGCGCGCGTTCCGCTTTCGCCGCTGTAAAAACCAATTGGCGCAATTCATTGCAAATCGGTTCGGCAAAAGCGATATGGCCGACAATTCCGTTTCCGAAATAAGTATGTTCAAACGACCGCTTCGTGCGATCGACAAATTGGTCCGGCAAAACGATGTCGCACGGTTTGTACTTTGCTTGCAACGATCCGACCGCGCTCACCGAAATAATCCAGGCGACCCCAAGTTTCTTCATCCCGTAAATATTTGCGCGATGATTCAACTCACTCGGCATCACTCGATGCCCCCGGCCGTGCCGCGGCAAAAACACAACTTCCCGTCCAGTCAGTTCACCCGTCAGGAAATCATCAGAGGGCGCGCCAAATGGCGTGTTCACTTTGACCCATTTTTGTTTGGTAAACCCCTCGATATGATAAAGCCCGCTGCCGCCAATCAGGCCGATGCGATAATTCATGCGCGCCCTGAATAAGCCCTTCGCCAGTTGCGGTCAAGGCTGCTCAAAACGCCAGCGCCAATTTGTTTTCCAGAATCTCTTTCATCTTCAGCGCCGCTTTCGGCGCATACGCGCCGCGGTTGTTATTGAAGACCAAATGCATCTCATCCAGCGAATGTGAAAGCCGAATCGCCCGCTCCGCAATTTCCTCCAACTCCTCTTCCGGATAATCATAGTCGAACCGTTCCGCGACGGACCGGCCCGTCAAATAACCGCGCGCATTGCGTCCGTGCGCTCTCAAGTAGCCGATCCGCGGATGCGTCGTAATATCGATAGCCGGCATCAGCCGGAAATGTTCCACCGCCGGCGTGTCGACAATGACAAACACCAGGTTGTGCCGGTGAAAAAAGTCCACCGTCGCTTCCATTTGGATGCCTTCGACCCAGTCGCGATTGCGCAATTCCACCGCGACTTTGTGCTCCTTCAACAACGACAACAAATGTTCCAATTCATGTAATTGATGGCGCCGCGGGCCGAACGATGGCGGTAGTTGCAGCAACAACACACCGAGCTTGCCCGCGCGCTCGAACGGCTCGATCGCTTCCAGCAATCGCGTCACCACCGCTTGTTCCATTTCCGGCGTGACCACGACGCGCCCGTGCGAATCCAACTCGGCGTCGTATCGCAAATCCGGCGGCAAAAAATCCGCGCTGGTGCTGTGCCGTGACAACAATCGATGCAACTTGACATTAAAAGTGAAATTGTCCGGCGTCTGCTCGCACCAGTGCTGCGTCGTGCGACGGTCGGGAATCGAGTAGAAACTCGAGTTGACCTCGACCATATCAAAATGCTGCGCATACCACGGCAGCCGTTGCGACGCCGGCAGCGCCGGTGGAAACCACTCCGCGATAAATCCCAAATCAGACCAACTGGCCGTGCCCACCAGTATCTTCGACATAGTTCCTCCAACGTGGAAACTCTCACCTCGCTTTACGACTGTCGCAACCCTGATTTAACGCGCTTTAAACACGCTTCAATCTGGTGTTTACTGTTCGCGATGCAGTTCGGTCCGCTCAATCTCAAATCGAATTTGTTCCTGTCGCCGCTCGCCGGCTACACGAACTTGCCCTTTCGCCTGACCTTGCGCGAAGTGGGCGGCCTCGATCTTTGCACCACCGACCTCGTCAACGCCCGTTCGCTCCTCGAGAAAAATCCAAAAGCCCTCAAACTCATCGAGACCTGTCCCGCCGATCGCCCGCTCGCCGTCCAACTCTTCGGTTCCGTTCCCGAAGAAATGCGTGACGCCGCCGTCTATCTCCAATCCATCGGCATCTCCTCCGTCGACATCAACATGGGCTGTCCCGTTCGCAAAATCACCCGCGTCGGTGGCGGTTCTGCCATGATGACCGAAATGGACAAAACCGCCGCGCTCGTTCGCGGGATGGTCGATGCCCTCAAAATTCCCGTCACCGCAAAAATGCGTCTCGGCTGGGACGATCAAAACCTGACCGCGCCCGACCTTGCCCAGGTCCTCGAAGACGCGGGCGTCTCCGCAATTTTTGTTCATGGCCGCACTCGCGAACAAGGCTTCGGCGGTCGCGTCAATCTCGCGGGCATTCGCGCCGTCGTAAAAGCCGTCAAACGCGTGCCCGTCATCGGCAATGGCGACGTCACCACGCCGCAGGCCGCTAAAATGATGTTCGACGAAACCGGTTGTGCCGGCGTCAGCATCGGACGCGGCGCGTTTTACAATCCCTGGATTTTCTTGCACACCGCCCATTATCTCAACACCGGCGAGCCGCTCCCGGAGCCAGCCTTCGACGAACGCGTCCGCGTCATGTGCCGCCACCTCGATTTGATGATCG
Source organism: Verrucomicrobiia bacterium (assembly GCA_025934545.1). Lineage (GTDB taxonomy): Bacteria > Verrucomicrobiota > Verrucomicrobiia > Limisphaerales > Palsa-1400 > JAICXV01. The sequence continues at coordinate 1,104 of JAICXV010000349.1, read as the reverse complement.
AAGTTTTCGGCGAAGAACACGGCTGCCGCATGTTCCGCAAAATCGGCCCGTGGTATTCCAAGCGATTCGGTCCCGCCAACGATTTCAACAAACGCATCGTCCGGCTCGCGACCAAAGCGGAATTCTACGAACTGCTCGCCAACTATCGCCATTGGCGCGCGCAATTCCTCGATCAAACCGGCGAACTCCAATCGCGCTATCAACCCGCGCCGATGGTTGCCTCCTTCATGCAGGAGCCGGGCGTCGCGCAACGCCAGTCCATTCCCGTTCCAAAAGGCCCTGTCGAAACCTGGTGACCCTTCGCAATGCGCGCCGTCGTTGCGTGTGAGGTTTTTCATCGCCAATCACCGGTTTCCCCTTACAATATTCAGCGATGGCCGTTGAGAGAAAGGCGGTTTCAATACCACGATTTGCTAAGCTGACAGTCGCTTTCTGCCTTGGCGCGGCCGCTGTTTTACTTGCCCAAATCGCATTAAAACCACCCGCGACCAGAACATCGGTTTCGCAACATCCCATCGGTTCCAGCACAACGCCCGGCCCGAAGCCCTGGGGTGATTTGGAAATCACCAGCATTCCGTTCGAAAACAGCGAAACCGTTTTCCTCGACAGCGCCGTCCGTCTCAAACCCGCCGAATGGGTTTTCGTAAACACCACTCCGTCGCAACTCACCGACTTTCTCCAATCCGCCGCACTGACCGACGCGCAAAAACGTGAATTGCTCGCCACCAATTCCTGGACCATCCAACCGCCCAATTGCGTCATTCATCCATCGGCCGAATTGCGCCTGGGTCTGAGCGCCGCGTCGCGCGCAATGATTTACGGCAAACTCGGCCAAACCGAATCCAACTACGCCCAATGTTACCCGTACCGTTTTCCGCCGAACCGCTTTGAAGAACGCTTTGCGCGCCGTCCGATCAGTCCCGACACCGTGCATTTTGTTCGCAGCCTTTGTTACACCAACGACGACCTTCTCTCCTTCGCCGACCTCGATCTCGCGACCAACAAATTGAGCAGCGCGGAATTCAGTGCCTTAATCGAAGTCCTTTACGCCTTGCCCACCGTTCGTCTCCGGTTGCGCGTCGGTCCCAACACCGATATCGATTC
>JAICXV010000172.1 GCA_025934545.1 Verrucomicrobiia bacterium | reverse complement strand
TTAGGCATCAACGCCGTGCATAAAATGGCGCAAGTCGTTGACGTCTTGCAGACCGATTACGCCAAAATTCTGCGCGGTCGCAAACATCGCTTGCTCGGCCATCCGACGATCAGCGTCGGCTCGATCAACGGCGGTTCGCAGCCCAACATCGTGCCGGCCAAATGCGTCGCGACCGCCGATCGTCGTTTGCTCCCCGGCGAAACGCACGCCTCCGTTTTCGCCGAGATCCAAAGTTTGCTGCGCAAAAACGGTCTCGAAGCCACCGTTGGTTGCGCAAAAAATCCCGGGTTACCGATGGAATCCGATTTGCGTTTGCCGTTGGTAAAACAATTCATGACTGCGGCGAAGCAGACCAAGCCAGTCGGCGTCGATTACTTTTGCGATGCATCAGTCCTGGCGCACGGCGGAATTCCGAGCGTCGTCTTCGGACCGGGCGACATTGCGCAAGCGCATACTTTGAACGAATGGATTTCCATCCGTTCGCTGGAGCAGGCGACCGCGATTCTTTTCAGATTTCTCCAGTCGCTGCCGTGATGACGACGAACCCACCCGCCAAGGAAACATCCGGCACGTCCTCCTCGGGGCGGCTGTCGTTCTTTCGGCAAAGCGGCTGGATGGTCATTGCCACGGTTGCCGGCGGAATGTTTATGACGGTGGTCCACACGGTCGCCGCGCATAAAATGGAGTCCAACGAATACAGCGCATTTTATTCGCTGCTCCGGTTTTTCGTTTGGCTCGGCATTCCCGCCGCTGGTTTGCAAAACGTTTTCGCGCAGCAAACCGCTGCCGCTCTGACCGCCGAAAAAGTTCATGCGCTCGCCGGCACGACCCGCACCATCCTGCGACTCATGTTCATTCTGTGGCTGGTCATTGCCGCATTCATCGTCATCGCTCACCGCGACATCCTTGCGGTATTGAAGATTTCCAATCCGGCCGCATTGTGGTTTGCCATCGTCGTAGGGTTGACCACTTTCTGGGTTCCAATTCTCAAAGGAATTCTGCAAGGCAAACATCATTTCGCCGGTTTCGGCTGGATGCAGATTATTGACGGTGTCTTGCGATTCAGCGTCGTCGCTGTTCTTCTGATTTTTTTCGGCGGCCAGGCCGCCAGCGGTATGGCGGCTTGTGTCTTCAGCCAGCTTGCGACGCTCTCGCTCGGGTTTTGGTTAACCAAAGACATCTGGACCGGCGAAGGCACGAAAATCAAATGGGGACCGTGGCTGTCGCGTGTGATTCCACTCACGTTTGGTTTGGGCGCGGTCCTCTTCATGACGGCAACCGACGCGCTGTTTGTGCAAAAGACTTTCAGCAGCGAAAGCCGGCAATTCTACATGGGCGCGAACCTGACCGGGTTCGCGATCATGATGTTTGTCTCGCCGATTGCCATGGTCATGTTCCCGCGCGTCGTTCGCAGCAAGGCGAAATCGGAAACAACCGATGCGATGATGTTGACGTTTCTACTTACTGCTGCCGTCGGGATCATGGCGGCACTGGCCTGCACGGTTATGCCAACGTTGCCGTTGCGTATCATTTACGCTGGCTCGCCCAAGATGTTGGCGGCGGCACCGCTGGTGCCGTGGTTTGCTTTCGCGTTATTGCCGCTGACGTTGAGCAATGTGCTCATCACAAATCTGCTCGCGCATGAGCGTTATAAAGTGGTGCCGTTCGCCGTCGCGATTGCCGTCGGTTATCTCGTCACGTTATTTGCGTTGAGCGATCGGCTGTTGCAAATGCCGGAACAGATGCAGGCATTTTCGATGGTCGTCAAACTGCTCGGCCTTTTCAGCCTCGCGCTGATGGTGGTCTGCGCGTGGTTTACGTGGGGGACTTCACGCCGCTAGCAACGTCTCCCTTTTTCGGATCGGGCGCAGGCGGAGGCGCATTCAACTTTCGATACGCCCAGTTTTCAATCGGTTGAAATATTTTCCGCAGGAACGCGAAGGGCGAATAAATCCAACGCAGTCGGATCACTGACAGGAGCATGGTGAGCGACGTTCGACCGAGCGCGACTTTTGAGCCGGCTTTGTCTGTCCATTCGGTCGGCACCTCCAACGTTTTGAAGCCGGCACGCTTGACGAGGTAGAGCAGGTTGATGTCGAACGCCATGTCGGCGATGCAGAGCGATGAATGGATTTTTTCGACGACTTCGCGATGGAGCACTTTCGCGCCGCATTGGGTGTCGCGGATGTTCATCCAAAAAAGGGATTGAACGATGGCGTGAAAAACGCGGCTGGCAAACTGGCGTTGGCCGGTCTGCGATTGGTGCAGGATCGCGCCCTTGATCCAACGCGAGCCGATGATGCAATCGGCTTCGCCGGCGTGTTTCACCAAGTCATCGAATGCTTTCGGACCGGTCGCGCCATCGGCATCTACGTAGCCAATCAGGTCGGCCTTGGGCGCGAGACGGAGGCCTTCGATGAGCGCGCCACCTTTGCCGATGGGCGCAGGGAAGTCGACAAGCTCGACATTTGGAAAATCAGCCTGGACGCGTTTAACGACGCCGATGGTGTTGTCGCGGCAACCATTGGTGACGACGCAAATCTCGAATTCGCCCTGGTGGTTGTCGCGAAAGTATTTGGCGTAGTCCCGCAAAACCGGTTCGATCCGGCGCTCTTCGTTGTAGGCCGGAATCAGCAACAGGACTTTAGGGGAAGGCCGACTCACCGTATTCCGATACCAAGATAACTGCTTTGTGTCGAGGTTTGTAGTCGTGGATGGGTCGCGAAAATGCGCGATAAAACGGTTGCCGTTCGCTTGGTTACCATTGACCACCGGGGCGATAGCGGGGTTCATAGTTGAGGGTTGAGAGGGTTGAGAAAGCTCGGGCCGTCGACATTTTATTTTTAAAGCGGTACGAGACGGTATTAGGTGCGAATAGGTGCGAATGAACGGTAACGGGCTGGAGACACGAGTTGAACGAACCGACACAACTTTAGCGGAGCCGATAAAGTTCGTTTTTGTGTAATCGCCTGTCGCAGCGTTGGTTGTGAATTTGGGTGAGCCATGACCTGGGTACAAAAACACACTGAAAACGGGGGTGCTAAAACAGGTTAACTGTAAGTGGGTGTTGGACTTAGCGAGATTAAGATCGGTTTTTAAAGAGGTTTTTTTGGTGGCAGTGGACGGCAGCCAGTGACAGTAGGTGACAGCCAGTGCAATTCTGGCGATTTTCAACTGTGTGCTGGCGGTTTGCATAATATTCCATTCGTTAAAAGTTAAAGCGTTTTCTGGTTCGAGCGACGGCCGATTGGAAATCGGCGACACGGCAGGTTTGGAAACCTGCCATACAGTTCTGCCACCGAGCCTCGGTGGCTACGGTAGCAATTGTGCCATGAAGTAAACGTCTGTCAAAGACTGTAGAGACGCCAGAGACTTAATGTGCATTTTTTGAGCGAAAAGTGGTGCTGAGCGGCGGTTTTTAGCCACGGATGAAACACGGATTGAACACTATTCCATCAAGAAAAAGGAAAAGCGTTTGCGGCGCTGAACTTCCGGAGATGGATTCGTTTCGAACCCCTATGTCGAAACGATGGCGATTCAGCCGCAAACGCTTTCTTATTACGCGGCAACCTACTCACGTTTTGCAGTTCATCAAGAATTGATTCGGTGAGGGGGATAAGTATTCTGGCTTCATCAAAACGATTATCCGAAAAGCTCAGTTGCAGGACGCCGCGATCATCGCCGATTTTAATATTCGGCTGGCGCGCGAAACGGAGGACATGCAGTTGGACGCGGCGGTGGTACAGGCAGGGGTGGAAGCGCTGGTGCGCGATCCTGCGAAGGGGACTTATTTTGTGGCCGAGGTTGGCGGGGAAGTGGTCGGGCAGGTGCTGATCACGTATGAATGGAGCGATTGGCGGAACGGGAATTTTTGGTGGCTGCAAAGTGTTTACGTGGACGAAGCATCGCGCGGCAAAGGGATTTTCAAGACGCTTTATACGTATGTTGTGACGGAAGCGAAAATTGCCGGCAATGTTTGCGGGATTCGTCTCTATGTCGATGGGCATAATGCGACGGCGCAGAAAGCTTACGAGTGGCTTGGGTTGAAGAAATCGAATTACGAAATTTACGAACGGATGTTTTGAACCGTCAGGGACGTTGCGTTTTCAACCATTCCAGCGCACCAGGTAAATCGGCAAATGTTCCTTCCAGTTGCGCCTCGTAGGCGGCGTGCAATATCCGGCCGAATTCCTCGCCTGGTTGCATGCCTGATTCGATGAGATGACGGCCCATCAAAATTGGCGGCGCGGGTTTTTTGCGCACTTGTAGTTCATGCGCTTTTTCAAGCAAACGACCGATGTATTCGGGAACTTCGGGTGGACGCGGTGGTCGTCCCATCGCGTCCGCAGTCATGATCAGCGCCAGTGCTTCAATATTTTCCGGCTCCAAACGTTTGGCTAAACGTCGCACGCCGCGGTCGGTGATGTTTTGGAAATGGAACAGGTGATTGCGGACAAGTGGGACGACGCGGTCTTGAATCGCCAGTGGGACGTTGATGCGATCCATAAACAACTTCGCCAATTCGGCACCCACTTCATCGTGGCCGGGCGATGTAATGCGCATGCGCCCATCTTTGAGTTCATTCCGCGTGGTTTGCGGCTTTCCAAAATCGTGGGCAAGAATGGCCAACATGTGGGCGATTCGCGACTCCTCGTCCTCAGCTTGCCATTCCGGTAATCGCGTCAAGGCATCGCAGCAATGGCCGGTATGCACGAAGACGTCGCCTTCGGGATGCCACTCGGGTTCTTGCGGTGTGTTGACGCATGCTTTCAGTTCCGGATAATGACCGATCCAATGTGTATCGAGCAGGAACTTCAAGCCGGCGGAGGGAATGACGCTTTTGGCGGCCCACTTGAACCATTCTTCTCGGACGCGCTCCGGGGCGAGTTGGCCGTGGTGATGGGAAATTTCGCGACAGAGTTTGAGCGTTTCCGGTGCAGGCGTGAGATTGAAGCGTGCGACGAATTGCATTCCGCGCAACACGCGTAACGGATCTTCGGTGAATGCATCGCTGGTGTGGCGCAACACGCGATTTTGCAGGTCCGTTTTGCCGCCAAAAAAATCCAACACTTCGCGCGAGCGCGGATCGTACATGATCGAGTTGATCGTAAAATCGCGGCGAGAGGCGGCATCTTGCGGAGTAATGTTCGGATCGAACTCGATGTTGAATCCTTTGTGGCCCGGAGCGACTTTGGAATCCTTGCGTGGAATGGTGAAGTCGTAGGTGTGCTCGCCGCCGGTGGTGAGTTTCACGACGCCGAACGATCGGCCGACCAAATCGGTGCGTCCATATTTCGAAAGCGCGCGGGCCAGTTCGTCGTATCCAACGCCGAAGACTTCGACGTCGAAGTCCTTTCCCGGATGTCCCAACAACGCATCACGCACGCAACCGCCGACGAGGTAGGCGCGCTGAAGTTGCGGAGTGCCCTTCAGAATCGAGTCCAGTTCTGGAGGCGCAATCTCCATGGTGCTAAGTATTCAACATTTTCCAAACACGCAGCGCTTCGAGGACGCCCCAGGCTTGGGCGTCGCAGCCGCGTTGGGTGTGCGGTGCGTCGCCGTCGAGAATTTCGGGGATTTGGCCGAGGCAACCGCTCATCATCAGATGGTCCATGCTCGCCAGGTATGCTTTGGCAGCGGCGACGGCGGACGGCGAATGGTCCCACGCTTTGGCGAGGGCTTCGCAAAACGCTGGCAATGTCCACGTCCATGCTGTGCCGTTGTGATAGGCGGGTTTGCGACGAGTGTCTTCGTCGCCCTGGTAATGGCCAGCGTAAGGTTCGTTCGGATTGAGAACGGTGCGGCCATTGTCGTTGCCAATTTTCAAAGGGGGCGACACGGGCAGGGGAGCGAGCGAGCGGAGCGCGCCAGGGACAACGAGATATTTCAGCGCGGCCTCAACGG
>JAICXV010000197.1 GCA_025934545.1 Verrucomicrobiia bacterium | reverse complement strand
CGGATCCGCCCGTGGCTGCATTGGTTGTTGTTTGGACTCACGTTGCTCACAACGTCAGCGGTTGGTGCGATGCAGGAGGGTGCCGACGTCTTGAACGATCCCGCATCGCTCGTGACGGGCTTCCCGTATTCGCTGGCGTTGCTTGCGATTCTCGGGCTGCACGAACTCGGCCACTATTTCACCGCGCGCCATTACAAGATCCAGGTGACGCCGCCGTTTTTTATTCCCGTGCCGTTCGCGCTGGGAACGTTCGGGGCGTTCATCCAGATGCGGTCGCCACCGGAAGACCGTCGATCATTGTTCGACGTGGCCGTGGCCGGGCCACTCGGCGGACTTATCCTTGCCATTCCAATTTTGATCATCGGCCTAAAAGGCTCCCACATCCTGCCGCCCGACACAGCAGGGGATCAGGCCCCGTTTGGGTTTGTCAGTTCGTCGATCTTGTTTGTCATGCTGGAGCGATTTTGTGTAGGGCCAGACATTGTCGGCCATGTGCTGGCGATTACGCCGATGGCATTTGCCGGAGCAATTGGCTTGCTCGTCACCGCACTCAACCTGATGCCCGTCGGCCAATTGGATGGCGGACATATTGCGCGGGCGATGTTTGGCACGCGCGCCGGTGGATGGATCAGCCGAGTCGCGATGTTCTGTCTGTTCGTCGCGGCGTTTTTTAATCCGCAATATCTTTTTTGGGCGTTGCTTGTCTTCTTCATTGCCCGCCGCGTTGCGCCACCGCTCAACGATGTCACGGCCATCAGCGCCGGACGAATCTGCCTCGGCATTTTTGCGTTTATCGTGCTGTTGTTAATTATTGTCCCGATGCCGGAGACACTTTGGAACTTGCTCAGTCCACACCAACCGGAGCCGGAAACGCTAACTCTCTAACGTTCCATCGTAACAGGATACGATCTGAAATCCGAATTGTTTTGGCCTGCCGAACGGCAAAATAGGGCCCACGGTATCGCCGTCACTTATCCATTACTTGACAATGGTTTGACAATCCAAAACAAAGTTTTAAAATTACCCGCATTGGCAGACTTCAATGCGGGTAATTTTATATTTCTGGGTGAGTATCAGACCCTAACGTTTCTTAGCGCATGACAACGCAAACGTTTCTAGCGCATGAGAACGCAAACGCTTCTAGCGGATGGCAACGCAAACGCTTCTAGCGCATGGCAAGCAGACGTTTCTAGCACGAAGCAAATCAGACCTTTCTTAATTTGCACGTGGCAATCCAACGTTTCTTAGTTTGCCCTTGCCCAGTCCTTCAAGAGGCTGGCAGCCCCCTCACAGCACCGGTGCGACTTCTTCCTGCTTCTCATCGCGCGGTCGTGCAAACGCCATCGCAAACTCATTAATCATCGCTTCGTTGAATGCCGGGATATCGTCCGGTTTTCGGCTGGTAACGAGGTTGCCATCGACGACCACCATTTCATCAACCCATTGCGCGCCGGCATTGGTCAGGTCGGTTTTCAGTGACGGCCATGAAGTCAGGCGACGACCGCGGACGGCATCAGCTTCAATCAGCAACTGGGGCCCGTGACAGATGGCAGCGACCGGTTTGCCGGTCTCGAAAAAGTGTCGGACGAATTCGATGGCGCCGGCGTTAAGACGCAGTTTATCCGGGTTCATCACGCCGCCGGGTAAAACCAATGCGTCATAATCGTGGACGCTGGCCTGGTCGAGTGGGACGTCGACATTGAACTTGCTTCCCCATTTCGTTTCTTTCCAGCCGCGCACGGATTGACTGATGGGCGCAGCTGGCGCGATCAGGACGGTTTGTCCGCCCGCTTTGTCGAGGGCTTTGCGCGGTTTGACGAGTTCAATTTGTTCGAAGCCGTCGGTGACGAGAATTGCGATCTTTTTTCCGTTAAGAACATTTTTTGCCATAAGAACCTCCTGGGTTTGTGGGGCGAGAACGTCCCTTTCTTAGAAAATAAGCCGGGATCTGGAAAAAATCCAAATCCCGGCGTAATCCGTGATATCCATCACGGCTATCCCTTTTACCCCATTGGTTCCGATCACCCCTGCCGGAACCTTGCCTCCCTTGGCGAATCCCGCAGTTACTCTCGCAGGAGGGGTCAATTGTCTCAATGGGGAGAAAACTGGATTTCGAAGTGGGCGTAGACACGCACCGGCTAATGCGCGGATTTGCCCCGATTAGGGGCACTGAGGAGGGACTAGCGGTGGGTGGGCGCGATGGATGCGACTCCTAGTGGTTCGTGAACCAAACCTTACATGTTAATAATATGCGGACAGCTTGATTAACAACTTGGGGACAATGGCCAGCAAGTTTTTGCCGAGTTCGATTGCACGATTTGGATGACGAAGTCATTGTTCTCGGCCATGACGGATAATGCCCAAGCAACCGCTGCAGTTACCGATTTGCAAAACGCACCAAGACGTGTTTCCGAAATCGCGCCACGAAATGATCGGTTGCCACCGCACTCGATCGAGGCGGAGCAGGGGGTGCTCGGATGTTTGTTGCTCTCGCCGAATGACTGTATCGGCGACACGATCGAGAAATTAAAGGGCGGGGCGCAGGTGTTTTATGATTTGCGGCATCGAAGTCTTTATCAGCATCTCGTGGAAATGTTCGACGGGAAGCACGCGATTGACCTGGTGACGATTGCGCAACGGCTCAAAGACAGGGGGGAACTGGAGGGCGTCGGCGGACTCGGTTATCTCGCGGAGTTGCCGGACAAGGTTCCGTCGGCGGCGAACCTGGATTATTACATCAACATTGTTTGGGAAAAATTTTTGCTGCGGAAGATGCTCCTCACTTGCACGGACATCGCCGGCCGCGTCTATGAGTATGAAGGGGAGTTGGACGCGTTGTTGGACGAGGCGGAGAAAGATATTCTGAGCATTGCGGAGTCGCGGGTCGAGACCACGAGTGTCTCGATGAAGGAGTTGGTGCGGCGCGCGATCAATAAGATCGAGGAATTTCATCAGAACCAGGGCGCTTTGACCGGGGTCGCGACCGGCTTTGTCGACTTTGACCGGATGACCACGGGGTTGCACGAAGGGGAGATGATAGTCATCGCGGCACGACCGTCGGTGGGTAAGACGTCGCTCGCGATGAACATCGCGGAGCATGTGGCGCTGGAATTGAAACAACCGGTGGGAGTGTTCAGCCTGGAAATGACGTCGGAATCGCTCGTGTTGCGTATGCTTTGTTCGCGCGCACGGGTGAATATGCGCAAGATTCGCGATGGATTCCTGGCGGAACGAGATTTTCCGAAGTTGACGGGGACGGCGGGGAAGTTGACGAGCGCGCCGTTGTTTATTGATGACAGTTCGGGTTTGTCGATTTTGCAGTTGCGGGCAAAGGCGCGCCGCATGAAACAGCAATATGGTATCAAGTTGTTTGTCATTGACTACCTCCAGCTACTCCATTCTACTTCGCGGCGGGCCGAGAACCGGCAACAGGAAATTGCCGAAATCTCTGGTGGTATCAAGGCTTTGGCCAAGGAACTAAAGGTTCCGGTCATTGTTTTGGCCCAGTTGAATCGTGACCTGGAAAAGCGCGGCCCCGGCGAAAGGCCGCGGTTGTCCGATTTGCGTGAATCCGGCTCCATTGAACAGGACGCTGACCTGGTCGGTTTGTTGTATCGAGAAGGCAAGAAAGAAGCCGATGAAGACGGCAATGAATTTGAACAGGAATCCATACCCGTGAAACTCTTTATCGCCAAACAACGCAACGGCCCCGTAGGCGAGGTCGACCTGACATTCTTGAAGAGCATTACGCGCTTCGAGAGCGCGGCGCGGGTCGGCCCGGAAGACGTTCCGGCGGACGGTCAATGAGTTTCGCTCTCCTCAGACGCGTTTGGCAGCGGGCTTTCTGCCGGAATTCGGACTTTCCAGTGGTTCCATTCCGGAACGGATTAGCTTTTCCCACATGGAAGCGGACTAAAGTCCGCGCTCCTATTATATATGGCATCGCTCTTTTGCTTTCATTCAGTTTCTTGTCGAGTGCCCAGGCGCAGCAGAAAATTTCGAAAATTGTAATCGAAAATATCGGGCCACCCGCGGCAAGCGATTCGCTGGTGCGCGCCAACATTCGCAGCAAGGAAGGCGACGAATATTCGCGGCTGACGCTCGACCAGGACATCAAAAATCTTTACGGCACTGGTCTGTTCTACAATGTGCGCGCCGCCGGCCAGACTTCGCCGCAGGGTTTTGTGGTGACGTTCGTGCTGGAAGGCAAGCCCCGGCTGACGGACATCAAGTTTTCTGGAAACAAGCGATATAGCAACAGCCGGTTGAAGAAGAAGATTAAGTCAAAGGTGGGCGAGCCGTTGAACGAACAAAAGTTGTTCTCTGATGCGGCTGCCATCCAGGAGATGTACGAGAAGGCCGGCTATCAGAAAACGACGGTTCGTTACGAAACAAGCATCGATGAAGCCGCCGGCACAGGCACGGCAACATTCATCGTGCGCGAGACGCCCAAGATCAAAATCAAAGATATCGTTTTCGAACATGCGACGGCATTCAAACAGAAGCAACTGCGCAAGGTGCTTAAGACCAAGCGACGTTGGATGTTTTCATGGCTGACGGGCAGCGGTGTATTGAAAGAGGACGAGTTCGAGGATGATAAAGATCGGTTGATCGAACATTATCAGGACGCCGGCTACATCGATTTTTTCATCAAAGATATTCGGACGAATTTTGTGACGCCGACGCGGATGGTGTTGACTTTCGATTTGTCGGAAGGACGGCAATACAAGGTCGGCAGTGTCGGTTTCAAAGGGAACACCGTTTTCACGACCAACGATTTTTTTAATGGTGTCAGCCTCGATACCGTGCCGCATAAGCCCCCGCCGGCGCTGGTTCGTTGGTTATCGCCGAACCGGCCGAAGAGTCTTTTGCGGCTGAAGATGGTGCCAGGGACGACGTTCCGGCCAATCGGCGATGCGAAGACGCCCGGACTGCAAACGGATTTGGATACGTTGAAAGATATTTATGGCTCGCGCGGTTTTGTGGACCGCGGACGCGGGGGTAGTACGGCAATTGTGGCCCGGCAGATTCCGAATCCGGCGACGGGCACGATGGATATCGTTTACGAAATCGAAGAAGGCGACAAACTTTACATCGAAAAAATTGAAATCAAAGGCAACACCAAGACCAAGGACCGCGTGCTCCGCCGCGAGCTGGCGGTTTATCCGGGCGAAGTCTATGACATGGTGCGGGTGAAGTTGAGTGAGCAACGTTTAAAGAACCTCGATTATTTTGAAAAGGTTGACTCGCAGCCTGAAGATACGGATGTCGGACCGGCGCACAAAAATCTGGTTATCGGCGTGGACGAAAAAAGCACCGGCAACCTGATTATCGGCGCCGGATTCAGTTCGGTGGACTCGATCGTTGGGTTTGCCGAAGTTTCCGAAGGGAACTTTGATTTGTTCAACCCACCGACGTTCCGCGGTGGCGGACAGAAATTCCGGCTGCGCGCGCAGTTAGGAACCGAACGGCAGGATTATGAACTTACGTTTATTGAGCCATGGCTGTTTGGTAAAAAACTTTCGTTCGGCGTGGATCTGTTCCATCGCGACCT
>JAICXV010000343.1 GCA_025934545.1 Verrucomicrobiia bacterium | reverse complement strand
ATCTAAATATCCATTTGGGTCTAAGGTTCTTCCAATTGGAAACTCATCTAGTTTGGTCTATCGCGTTAAAATTTGCCAAGTCATCGCGTACCATTACTTCGGTCCAATACTCGGAGCAGATCAAAATGGAGCATGCCGACGCGGTGCTGTTAAAGGTCGATTCGAAGAACGGCAAAACGCTTTGGAAATCGGTCAAACACGGCGAACAATCATTCCTGTCAGGCAAATATTTATATGGCACGAGCAGTTATGTGGGCGGCATGGCGATGGGCAACGCATTGCGCAACGCCCTCGGGATGCCGACCCAGGGGCCGCAATATTTTCACCTCTACCGCATCGACCCGGCCGACGGCAGTTTGATTTGGGATTACAGCAATCAAAAGGAGAGTTCGCCATACCAGGCCGACTTCCAGGACAACAAGATCGCGTTCAATTATGGGAGCGAAGTGCGGGTGTTGAAGTTCCTGCAGTTGTTCTAAGCGCAATAGCCGAAAATTCCACAGCCGCGGCAAGCCATGCGCACTCCATACGCTTCGCGACGTTTTAAGCAACAAACGCTTTAAAAGTTCCAGCAAACGTTGTCAGGGTTGCGCAATTTTTTCACACCACAAAACTATTTTTCATTTTCAAATGTTTTTGCGTGACAACGTTGCGCAAAGGTCTACAAACGGTTTAGCCCAACGTACGTAATGCGCCCCATCGCATTTTTAATCTCTCGGGCACTTAATGCCGGGCGAATGCTTTTGCCCTATACCTTTCCCTCCCGCCCATCTGTTACAACTATCTAACCACCTAACCAAAAGTCCTGCCCACCAGTTACTCCTATGAAAGCTCAGACCCGAAGTTCGATCGCCAGTTTGTTGACAACGCTTGCCAGCGTTGCAGTGTTTCTGGCTTATGTCTCACCCGCGCATGCCCTCATCGGCACGTCCTATCAAATGCAGCTCGGTAACCCGACGGGTGCCATCACCGACCCGAACAACCACAGTCACTATCTGATCCAGCGCACCGTCGAAGCCATGGATTACAACGACACCCTCGGCCAACCGAACTGGACGAGTTGGGATCTCACCGCGTCGGATATCGGCAGCGTAACCCGCTCGACAACGTTCTTTACCGACACGAACCTTCCGGCTGGCTTTCACCGTGTCACGACCAGCGAATACACGAACTCCGGTTTTGATCGGGGCCACATGTGCCCCTCCGATGATCGAACAGACACGACGAACGACAATAGGACAGTGTTTTTCATGTCAAACATCGTTCCGCAAAGAGACGACTTGAACACCGGCCCATGGGAGGCTCTTGAAACTTATTGCCGGTCCCTCACCACTTCTAATTATGAACCGTTGATTATCTCCGGACCGGTCTCGTTCGACGGCTCGAAGCTCAATACGAATGGTTACGTTTCAATCCCGGCGTATACCTGGAAAATCGTGGTTTGCGTCCCGCCCGGAACCGGAACGGCTTTGAGCCGCATCACTTCGTCGACCCGCGTTATCGCCGTGAAAATGCCTAACATTATCGGCATCCATTCCGTCAAGTGGACGAACTACATCACTTGCGTCAATCGCATCCAATACGATACCGGCTACACGTTCTTCAACGCCCTTTCGTCGACGATTGCCACAGCTTTGCGCGCGTATGTCGATGGCGGCATCGATAATTATCCGATCACCGGCGGCAGCGGCAGTGTCACCATCAGCCAGGTTTACGGTGGCGGCGGCAACAGCGGCGCAACCTACAAGAACGATTTCATCGAAATCTACAACAACGGCGCGACGACAGTCGACCTGAGCACCTACGCCGTCCAATACGCCTCCGCGACCAGTTCGACCTGGTCATCAACGCCACTGACCGGAACGCTCGCACCCGGGCATCATTACTTAATCCAGGAAGCGGCCGGCGCGGGCGGCACGGTCAATCTGCCGACGCCACAAGTTATTGGTTCGATCGCGCTCGCAGCCACCGCGGGTAAAGTCGCGCTGACCAAGACTCAAACCGTGCTGACGGTCGATAATCCCGTTGGCAATAGCAGTGTGGTCGATTTCATCGGCTACGGCACGACTGCCGATGCTTTCGAAGGAACCGGCGCGGCTCCGGCGCCTTCCAATACGACGGCAGATTTACGTGCGGGTGCCGGCGCAACGGATACTAACGATAATTCGCTGGATTTTTCAGCAGGAAGTCCGAATCCGCGTAATAATTAAGTGTTAACCAAATGGGCCTGGCCGCAAGGCCAGGCCCAGGAGTTTTGCGTGAACAATTTGGAACAGAGCCGGCCGATGGTTTCGGTCATCTCGTTAGCGGTCGGGATCGCCGTTGTCGGCGCCTTTCTGCTCCGTTCTACCATGCCGCCTTCGACTACGGCACAACCTGTTCCGCAGGAAACTTACAAAGCGAACTATCCCGTGCTCCGCCACAGCGGCGGATTCGCCGCGTCGACGCAACAAGATGTCGCCGCGCACCTCAACGCAATTTTACAAGACGACGATCATCTTGCCCGTCTAAACAATTTCAAACTGATGCTGACCCAATGGGTCGCCGAAGATGAGGAATCGGCCTTGGATTACGTTCGAACGATGAAACTTGGACCGGAACGCACCCAAGGTTTGTTGATTGTTTTAAATACAATCGGCCAAACCGACACGCCCCGCGCCATCTCGCTGGCCAATGAAATGGTCAAGGACAGCGAGCAAAGCGCTATCTATAATTCACTCTTTGCCAACGCCGCCGCCAAAGACGTGACGAGCGCGCTGCACTATTTTGAATCTGTTCCAGAAGGCGTTGGCCGCGACAATGCATTGCTCGCGCTCACTTCGAAATGGGCAGCGACCGACGTCGAGAGCGCGTTGAAATGGGCCAGCGGTTTGAGCGACGAACGCGAACGGCAGTCTGCGACCGAGGCCGGCATCGATTCGATGATGCGCGACAATCCACAGAAAGCTATCACGCTGGCTGAACAATTTTTGACCGGTGAGGCGCGTGACCAAATTTATTCCACGGCTATCCGGCGACTCTGCGAAAGTAATCCGGAAGCCGCGCGCGATGCCTTTGTCCAGCTCGACACATCCAGCCAAGACGCATTCACCGCTGCCGAAGTAGCTCGCGCGCTGGCCGGGCAAGATATGCAATCCGCTGTTGCCTGGGCCGACACGCTGCCCGACGGCGCGTCCCGCGATGCCGCGGTCAGCCTGATCAATCGGCTGACGACGCAAGTCGCTCAATAACGGATGACTTCTGCGGCGTTTGTTCTTGCTGGCGTGCGAACCTCAACTTTAACTCCTTTAATGCGAAAATTCCTGAGCCCAGTTTTAATCGCGCTATTCGTTTGCGCGGGCAGTGTCCGCGCGGCGGACGTTGTTCATCTGCTCAAGCAGGACAATTTTTATTCGTTCCTGCGCGATTCTCGAGAGAAAGATCCCGACCACGTTTTCACGTGGGAAAACGGAATGTTACACATCAGCGGCCAGCACTACGGTTATGTCGCGACGAAACAAACGAATTTCACGAATTACAAACTCGTCGCGGAATTTAAATGGGGAGAGAAAACCTGGCCGCCTCGCGTTGATAACGCGCGCGATAGCGGAATTCTCGTCCACTTCGTTGGCCGGGACCAGGTCTGGCCGAAATCGATCGAAGCGCAAATGATCGAAGGTGGCACCGGCGATATTCTCGTCGTCAGCGGCGCTTACCTGACCGTCGACGGCGTACGCAAAGGTCCGGCGATCGCCCGCTTTGACCGCCCCGGACGCAATCCATGGCAGGACGCGAAAGGTTTTCGCGGCCCGCACGAAATCGAAAAGCCGCACGGTCAGTGGAACAAAATGGAAATAACGTGCAGCAACGACCTCATCAGTATCACCGTCAACGGCCATCCAACATTGACCGGCACAAACGCGTCGCCGACGATGGGAAAGATTGTGCTGCAATCAGAAGGCGCTGAGGTCTTTTTTCGACGCCTGGATTTGTATCCGCAGTAACGGACCGCGGACTTTAGTCCGCTTCAATTTAAGTACCGTTGCATTTTTCGACCATGCAGCGGGCTAAAGTCCGCGCTCCTAGCTTCGAGAATGCGCCGCCATCGTCTGCGTTAAATCTTTTGCCGCACCTTCGATGTAGTCCGCTTCCCAAAATAGAATCTGCGACGCGTCGACTTTTTTCGCCAACGCCGTTGAAGCATTAAATTCCGCGACTGATTTCGGCACCCATTGATAAAGCCAGACATCCGTTTTGCCGGCTGT
>JAICXV010000385.1 GCA_025934545.1 Verrucomicrobiia bacterium | reverse complement strand
TGTCCGCTGGTGATCGGCGACGGCAGTTCCAACGACAGCTCAGGCACGATGTCATTGCGCACCACGTTAATGACCGCAATGTCGCCCAACCCTTCATCTGGACTGAGCGTCATTTTCAGATGCGCAATTTCGGCGTTTTCACGCACCAATAACTTCTGCATCTGCGTCGCTAACGCGTGCAAAATCGCATTTCCATCAAACGCCTCGGACGACCGCAGGGATACCGTGCAATTGAGCCACCCCAGCAGCGCCTCCCCCGCGCCGTAAATTTCATAATCGACGGCCATCGCCTCGCCCGAAGGCTGTTCAGCTGACGTCATTCGCGCAAACCAATCGTCCATGCCCGCGCCGGTCCGTGCGGAGATGGCCAGAATTTTTGCCCGCGGAAATTCAGCGCTGAGCTTGTTCCGCAACGCATCGACCGCGGTCGCGTCCAGCAAGTCGCATTTGTTGATAACGATGTAATCTGCTTCCTCGAGTTGCTTGCGATAAATGTAGATCACTTTCGCAGAAAACTTTCGGCCCTCGATCAAACCGAAGATATGTTGGGCACGGACCGGATCGACCAACACGCTCAACGGCGCGATCGAAAAATCATTTCCGTACATCCGCCGCAACGGATACGTCACTGTGGCAACCAAATCCGTGCAACTGCCGACCGGCTCGGCAATAAACACATCAGGGCGAGTTGCGGCGGTGAGTTTGTTCGCGGCATCGACCAGCGAATTGAAGCGGCAACAAAAACACCCGCCAGGGATTTCCTCCGTCGCAAATCCGCTCGAACGCAGCATTGCCGTATCGACAAGCTGACTGCCCTGGTCGTTTGTGATCAGGCCAACCTTCAGGCCCTGCGCCGTCAACCGTTTGGCCAACCGCGCCACGCAGGTGGTTTTGCCCGCGCCGAGAAAACCGCCGATCATTATATACCGCGCCTTGTTTGGAATCATTTGGCCTCGTCGCTTTTTTGCTTTTCTAAAATCCGGTCAATCGTTTGATCGAGCAGTTCCCGATAGCCGTGCACGTCCATGCATCGGTTGTCGATCCGTCCAACTACTTCATACAACCAACCCTCGGTATACGGAGCTTTTGTGATCAATTCGACGTTTTCCGCTAACGCACCATTCACGCGCGAAAACTTTCCGTCGACAATGCAATAAACATCGGATATCGCCTTGAAACCTTCGAGAAACCCAATCACCTGGCCGCTTCCAACAACATCGCCGCTGTGCGGCTCAAGGCCAAAATCAACTGCGTCGCCCAACATTCGTGTCGCAAATTTTGTCAGCCCAACCCGCCACAAATCATGTTCCATCGGCGCCTCCCAATAATTCTATGGGCTATAAACTTAATCGAACGGCAACTGCGTAACGAAATGCGACCGATTGTAATGGAGAGTCTTTGGTTAGGCGGCATCGGACATTGCTGTTAGTATCAACCAACAGTTTGCGGCGACAACCTCGAAGTTGCGTGTTGCCCCAAACAGCCATGATTTATTTCGACCACAACGCCACCGCCCCGCTTCATCCCGTCGCCCGGCAGGCATGGCTTGAAGCGAGCGAAAAATTTATCGGCAATCCCTCGAGCTTACATCGTTTCGGCAGCCGCGCCGATGTTGCGCTGGAGGAGGCGAGGACGAAAGTTGCGTCGATCATCGGCTGCCAGTCGCGCGAAATCATTTTCACCTCCGGCGCAACCGAAGCGAACAACCAGATCCTGCATCATTTCGCTACGACCCTTGGTGCCGATGAAACCATCTCTATTTCCGCAATTGAACATCCAAGCGTTGTCGAATCCGCCGAGCACCATTTCGGCAGACGAGTTCGCCTGATTCCGGTCACATCCACCGGTGCGATCGATCTCGATGGGCTCGAGAAACAACTCAAGCAACACCGTCCTGACCTCGTTGCGGTGATGGCCGCAAATAACGTGACGGGTGTTCTGCAGCCATGGAAAGAAATCGCCCACTTGTGCTCTTCAGTTGAAGTGCCCTATTTCTGCGACGCAGTTCAGTGGCTTGGTAAAGAACCCGGCACCGGTTTAAGCACGTGTGATTTTGTTAGCGGTTGCGCACACAAGATAGGCGGTCCGCGCGGCATTGGTTTTCTAAAATTTTCATCAGATAGTCAGTTTCAACCGCTGCTGTTTGGCGGCCCGCAGGAAGACACCCGGCGCGCTGGAACCGAAAACGTTTCTGGCGCACTGGCGATGGCCGCGATTTTCGAACTGCGCCAAAAGCAACTGACCGACCGTTGCGCTCGCGAACAAACGCGCGAGCGCTTCATCAAACGACTCGTTGCCGAAATCCCTGGAACGGAAATCGTCGGCGACTCACAGGATCGCCTTTGGAATACCGTCGCAGCCATCCTGCCGGAAATAGAATGTCCGCAACGCTGGATGGTGAAGTTGGACAAACTGGGATTCGCGGTTTCGACTGGCTCAGCCTGTTCCAGCGGCAAATCAGACCCTTCGCCGGCTCTACTCGCAATGGGCTATGCGCCTGAAAAAGCTGATCGCATGTTGCGTTTCAGCAGCGGTTGGGAAACAACCGAACAAGATTGGCTCGGATTGCTCGATGGAATCAAAACCGCCGCGATCCAACTCGGCGTCGCGGTTGCCGATTAAAATTTCAACACCCGAACCGCCCGCCGTAGCGCTGCAACCGAAAAGATAAGCGGATAGAGCTCCTCGTAGTACCATAACTTCGCGAAATAAAAACCGATCGGCGTCGGTTTCTCCCATTCGTCCGATTGAATCCTCTTGCTCAACCAACCAACGCCACGATGAATTGCGCGTTCCAAATCAGCTCGGTTGTTCGCGTGCTCAAACGCCGCGCACAACGCTTCAATGGCCAAACCCGTCTCTTCGATTGTCGATGGCGCAACAGCCAACCCTCCGCTCCATCCGCCGTCCTCTTTTTGTGCGCGAAGCAGCCAATCGATCGCTCGCGACGCAGCGTCCGGACAAAGATCCGTTTCAGCAAGCGCCAACAGGACACGTGACGTCCCGTAAACCGGGTTCGCCTCGTCCGGTTCATATTCATTCCCAAACCAAAGTGGACGCCACTCGCCGCTCGGCTGTTGTGTTCGCTCGAGAAAATCGGCCGCGCGCTTCGTGGCGCGTTTCAGTCGTACCCGCAATTTTGGCTGCAGTCGATCGCTCCATGCCGTCCACGCGCGTATCGCGTGCGCGCTCACATCCGGGCTGCTCCGATCAAACAGCAACGTCCCCCAACCGCGGCAAAAAGTTGGCACGCCACCGTCGCTATTCTGCAGACCCAGCAACCATTGCACTCCGCCAACGGCCGCATCCAAACTTTCCCGCTCGCGCACTCCGAGAAATTTCAACGCGAGCAACGCTCCTGCCGTATCATCGGCGTCTGGCACACCGCCCGGTAAATTCGTCCAGGCCCATCCGCCTGGCGCGGCGCCGGTGTAAGGATGGCGCTCTCGGAATTGCTGGTTCAGCAGCCAGTCGCAAATCGCCTCCCTCTCAGCATTCGAAAACGGCAGCGTGCCACCGCCGGAAAGGCTCTGCACTGAAAGCGTCGTCACCCACGTTTTGAGATTGGTATCAATCGCCCAACTCCCATCCGGTCGCGCCGACTTGATGATAAACTCCAATCCTCGTTTCACGACGCGCCCTTCACCGCGTCCGCTTGCCAGCAAACTCATCACCACAAAACTCGTCAATGGTATGGCCTCAAGAAATCCTCCGTTTTCCGGCTGCACCGTTTCCAACACGCCCATCGCCCGCTCGGTCGCGAGGTTGCGAATTGCGCGCGTCAGCGGATTTCGCGATGGCGCATGAAAATGTCGCGCATAACCCACCGCAATGAGCGCCGGCAATGCATAGCTCACGACCGGCAATCGCAACGCCGCAAACCAGCTTTGTGGAAAGACCGAAAGCTCGAACGGCAACGGAACAATGTTGCGCCA
>JAICXV010000731.1 GCA_025934545.1 Verrucomicrobiia bacterium | reverse complement strand
GTTCTCACTTCAAATGTCCCAACGTGTATAGCCTGTGCGTTCATGATATTAGATTGGGACGGGCGCCGGTTTGAGGATTTCGGGCAACTCTTCCTTTTCGACGCCATTGCGATTGAGCCGCGCGACGCGACGACGTGATTGCCACAAGGAATAAGGGCCAACGATGTGTCCGAGACTTTGCGCGAATATCAGCGACACGGGAAAGGCGCGATATCCCAGCGCCCACGAGCGCAAACATTTAGCGAGGTAGAGCGGCACTTCCGCGAGAAGCCGCGTGAGCGCGCGCAAATCGCCGTCACGGTACAAGGTGACGACGTGATACGCGGCGTGGCCTTTGGAGTAACTGTAGATCTGGCGCCAGAGCGATTTCGCGTCGCGACGATGGCGATGCCAGACGTAGGCCGACGGCTCGTAATGAATGGCGTAACCGGCTTTGAGCACGCGGTAGAAAAGATAGGTGTCCTCGCCGCAACCGGTCGGCGTTCCGGCACCCAACGCTTCATCGAGCATACCGATTTGCGGATCGCGCAATGCGCTGGCGCGGACCGCGGCATTGGCGGTTGCGCCGATTTCCCAGGTCGGCACGGCGCGTCGACCGAACTGGTCAAACCAATCACGATCAAAAACACGGCGCTCAAATCCGCGATGGAGGCCGCCGTAGGTTTCAAACTGGATCTGCGAATCGGTTTCCAATTCGAAAGGCAGAACACCACCAGTGACCATCATTACGTCGGCCTGCGCAAAATGCGCTGCGATTTTTTCAAGCCAATCGGGCGGCATAGTGACGTCGTCATCGGTCGCGACCAGAATTTGTCCTCGCGCGACGCGGAAACCGGCGTTGCGCGCAAAAGACAGCCCGCCGCGTTTTTCAGAAATGATGCGCGCTTTTGGGAAGTCGGCGACAATGCGCGGCGTTAAGCCCGATTGCGGGTGATTGTCGACAACAATGATTTCGAGTTCGTGTTTTGTTTGTTGGCTGCAAAGCGATTTGAGACAACGTCGGAGATCGTCAGGCCGGTCGTAAGTGGCCACGACGACGGAAACGGTCATGGGAGCGATCGGGCACTGCTCTTCCCTGCCCTTTTTGATTCCAACGACTCGGCGGAGGGCCTCTTCAAAATTTGAAAACAACTCATCTTCCCGCGCGCATTGCTGCGCCTGGAGGATTTGGAAAAATGAATTTTGGACAACGTAATCGCCAACTTGCGCCGCTGTGACGGGATGGAATCGGTTTTCGATTTCAACGCAACCGAGCGGTGCACCGTCCCACAAAACATAGAGGCGGATCGAATTGAATTCGTGCGCGTTGGCAACTTCGGTAAGACCGTGCTTTAGATCGATAGTGCGCACCGCAATTCCATTGCGCCGGGCGGGTGTGGCATTGGAGCCCTGTTTGCACGGTTGTGGTTTCCACGCGTCCGGCGAACCGTGCTTGGCCGCAAATTCGCGAGCGCGTTTGTATTGGCTCAAGCCGACAAGCGAACCGGACAATTCGACTCGATATAACTCGGTGGGCACGCGCCCCGGATGAAAAGCGCCCCACACGATCCGACGTATGTTCCACCACCAAAAGAACCACCAGCTCAGCTTGAGAAATCCACGACGTTCTTCCGGATGATGGCGCAGACAACGCGTGACGTAGGAGGCGAAGCCGACACCATTATTGCGGATTTGATTATAAAGCGCGCCGTAACTGACGCGATGGCGGTGACGCACGATCGCCGCCGGTTCGTAAACGAGCGTGTGACCATTTTTAAGCACGCGGAAAAACATTTCCAGATCGCCGCCGCCGCGCGTGGGAGTGCCGACATCCAAGGCCGGATCGAAGGTGCCGATCTTTTGAAACAAATTGCGTCGAAACGCCATGTTCGCGCCGGTGCCAAATTTTCCTGCGCCGCCATGTACCGCGCCGATGGAGTCGCCGGCCTCACTCTGGTAC
>JAICXV010000313.1 GCA_025934545.1 Verrucomicrobiia bacterium | reverse complement strand
CTTTTTCCCGCCGTTCCAGGATTTGAACAATTACGTTTATTATTCCATTGGTTTCAGCGGCACTTCGGCGTCGGCGCCGCTCGTGTCCGGAATTGCGGCTTTGATGTTGTCGGCGAATCCGAATCTGACTTATCGCGACGTCCAACAGATTCTGCTGTTGTCGGCACGTCATATCGACCGAGCCGATCCCGACGTCATCACTAACGGTGCCGGACTGATGGTCAGCCACAACCTCGGATTCGGCGTGCCCGATGCCGGCGCTGCTGTGACTCTTGCTCTTCATTGGACCAACCGCCCGCCCGTTACAAGTATCACCGTCAGCAACACTACTGTGGCCGCTATTCCGGACGATGGCCTACGTGTGCTCGTCAGCGGCGCGAATATTCCGGCAATTCACACACTACCGAGCACTGGCGTTCAGGCCGATACGCCGACGGCGGCGCTGCCGCTCGTCTACGTCGGCCTAGCGACAAATTCGATTGCGATCAATCTGACCAATAAAGGCGCGCTGATCGAACGCGGCACGAACAACTTCTCGGACAAAATTGCTTTTGCCGCACAGGCCGGCGCCGCGTTTGCCATCGTCCGCAATTTTGCGACGAATTCAGATCCGAACAGCGCGCCGGGTGGCGATCAATTGATTCCGATGACGACTGATTTCGCGCCGATCCCCGCCGTCTTCATCGGCTACAACGACGGCGTTGCTCTTGAAAATATTTTCGCGACCAACGCGAGCGCAACAGCGCAGATCAGTCTGAATTCCACGAGCAAGGTCTTCACCGTGACGAACACGTTGCTGTGCGAACAGGTCGGTCTTCGCGTCATGACCGATCATCCCTTGCGCGGGGATATCCGCATTACGCTCGTTTCGCCATCCGGCACCCGCGGCGTGTTGCAACGTTTCAACGCAGACACCAACGCCGGGCCGACCGATTGGACGTATTGGTCGACGCATAGCTTTTTCGAAAGTAGCGCGGGCTATTGGACGGCGTATTTCAGCGACGAATTCGCCGGCAATACGGGTTCTGTCCAATTCGCGAGCCTGACCATTCTCGGCACACCCATCACTGATACCGACCATGACGGCCTGGACGACAACTGGGAGATTGCGCATTTCGGAACGCTTTCTTATGGTGCGAAGGATGATCCGGATCACGATGGCTACAATAATATGCGCGAATACTTGATGGGCACCGACCCACTTGTGCCGAATCCGATCGTGGCGAATCTGTCGCCATGGAACGGCACATTGGCGCGACTCAGTTGGACATCGTCGGCGGGACCGAATTACACCGTGCTCGGCGGCGCGGACGTCGCCAATCTCATGACCGTCACGAATTTTCCCGGTGCATTTCCAGAAATGGAATGGTTCGTGCCTTACACTAACGCGATGCAATTCTTCGGCGTGCGCTCGCCATGAACCTTCGCGATCCAGAGCGCTTTGACCGCGCCATCGGACGTTTTGACGAGGAGAATGCGAACGATCCGAATACCGATTTAATCGACGGCCAGACGCAACCGCGCGAGTTGGTTTATGCGCGTCGATTAACCGATTGGCTGCGCAAGCTGGAGCCGAACGCATCGGAAGCCCTGCAACTAGCCGCGCGTTGCCAACACATCTGCCGCTGGACGATTCCGCGCGACAAATATCCGATGGACCGCGCGGGTTATTTGAAATGGCGCACGGAGTTGAAAAATTTTCACGCGGCCAAAGCAGGCGCGATTTTGCGCGAAGTTGGTTACGATGAGGAAACGATTCGCAAAGTTCAGGACCTGAACTTGAAAAAGAATTTTCCGAAAGACGCCGAATGCCGCGTGTTGGAAGATGCTCTTTGCCTGCTTTTTCTCGAACATCAGTTTGCCGATCTAGCCGCGCGCTTTGATGAAGCCAGGATGATCAATGCCGTGCAAAAAACGTGGATCAAGATGTCGCCACGCGGAAGGCAGGAGGCGCTGCAAATCCCGATGAGCGAACAGGCTTTGGGTTTGATCGCCAAAGCGCTGCAAGGGTTGCAGCCAAAAAGTTAGCGACGGCGGATTTCGTTCCAAAGCGGTTCGAGATCGCGGTCCTTTAACGCGAGGGCGTGAATCTGTTTGGCGTCGCCGCGCGCCATGGCTTTGTCCAGCCAATCGCGCGATTCTTCCAAATTGCCCAACTGACATTCGTAGCAGGAAAGGTTGAAAGCGATCATTGGTTCGTCGGGAAACATTTGATCGCTCTTTTTCAGAATGGCTCGCGCCTTCTCGATTCCACCGCCCGCCTTTCGACGAACGGCGTAGGCCAACGACAGCCAAACCGCGGGCGAATCGCGCATTACCTGGACCATCATATCGGCCACGTCGGCCGCATGACTCCAGTCTTTTGCGGTCGCGGCGACGTCGTACTCGGTGAGGAGCACTGCTGGTTTCATCCGGTTTTCGGGACTGATCTTTTCGATTTCCTGGCTGGCCTCGCGCCAGTTGCCCAGCCCAAGCCAGCCAATGGCGGCGGAAAGATGATGCCGATCCGGTGGTTCTAACGTCGTTTCCATTCGACTTGATTAAAATAGCAAAAAGCCGGACCCCTCGCTAGAGGGTAAAAGCCTATGGTTGTATTTCGCGCGCGGCGCGGGATAGTTTGGGTTTCATGCGCTTCTTTGCGACAGCTTTCATCGTCCTGACTTGCGGGCTGGCGCATGGCGCAGACTCGCAGACCCTCAATCTGACGTTCTGTTGTTCGCCGCAAAATGATTTGTTTGTCGCGCTCTCTGCTTATAAATGTCCACGCTTTACGACTCCCGCCGAAGCGATCGCCAATGCGCCGGACCGCACCGGCGTGCTGATTCTAGCCGACCAGTATCCAGAACGTTCGACGGCAATCGAGCCCGCCGATTTCGACAAAGCCCACCAAAAACATTTGCGTTTGTTCGTGGAATTTCCGGCGTCGCTGCCAGGCATGGAGGTTTCGTTGCCGCGCGCGGCGACGTGGGAACGTGCGGTTGTGGCGTCCGGCAATTTTGGCGAGGCGTTGCCGAAGATGCACATTCTCGGGATCAACGATTGTCATTTCGTCGCCGTGATGCATCCGCCCGCGGCTGATCTCGTGCTGGCGCGCGTCGCAGGGTTTGACACGGCAGTTTACGGATTGCCGGAACGCGCGGCGTATCCGCTTTTGTTTTCGTTGCCGGAAAAAGGACTGGTCGTTGCGACGACGAAGCTGAGCAGTTTTGTTAGCGGGCGATTCGAGCCGGTCGCAGACTGGCGTCTCGTCTGGCAAAAGGTTTTGTCGTGGCTGGATACAAACAACACCGCGAGGTTGGATTATACGCCCGTCGTAACGCCCGCGTTTGGCAACAATGAAAAACTGCCAAACTCATATCAGCGCGATGCATTCAACGACGCGGCGCACTGGTTCTCACACGCTCACTTGCTGATCAGTCCGTCCGTGAAAAGTGAATACGAATTAGCGCTGAAAGTCGGGGTCGAAACCACTCCGCCGCCCGCGCCAGGTGAACCGGAAGGCGACGGGTCGCTTGGGATGATGGAAGGTTACAGTTCGGGCATTCGATGGGACGGCCAACAGCTGCGGCGTCTGCCGATTCGCGCGGATTGCAATGCTGAGACGGCGATGGTGCTGGCATTGGACGGTTTGTTGAATGGCGAAAAGCCATCGGCGAAAATTGCCAACAACTTGCTCGATTACGTTTATTTCAATTCGGACATGTGCCAGGGCGTGCGTGCGGACCCGAAACATCCCGCATTTGGATTAATTGGTTGGGGCGCGATTGCCCCGGCCTGGCAGGTCGCCAATTATGGTGACGACAACGCGCGGACGATGTTGAGTACCATCGTTGCGGCCGCGGCGATGAAAACAGATCGCTGGGACAAACCGCTAACGCGCGCGTTGCTGGCGAACTTGCGCACGACCGGCAAACTCGGTTTTCGCGGAGACCGAGTCGATGTCCCGGCGTTGGAGCAGCACGGCTGGGAATATTTTCACAACAGCGAACCGGTCAATTACTCGCCACACTTCGAAGCGTATTTATGGGCGTGCAATTTGTGGGCCTATCGCGAAACGCATTACGCGCCTTTCCTTGAACGCACGACCAACGCCATCGCAATGACAATGAACGTTTATCCCGAGCAATGGCGTTGGCAGGACAACCTCGAACGCGCGCACATGCTGCTTTGTTTGGCGTGGCTCGTGCAGCTCGATCGGACGGCGCACATTTCGTCGCCTACAGACGCCAAGCAGCATTGTGATTGGCTAAACCGTATCACCGATGATTTGATCGCGGACCAATTGCGCAGTGGCGCGATTCGCGAACGGCGCGGCTTGCATGGCGCGCCGGCGCAGGCGCCGCTATCGAATGAACAATACGGCACGACCGAAACGCCATTGATCCAACAAAATGGCGACCCGGTGACGGACCAGCTCTACACGACCGGTTT
>JAICXV010000596.1 GCA_025934545.1 Verrucomicrobiia bacterium | reverse complement strand
TCCGCCCAGGCCATAAAAATGACGTGGAATTTCCATTCGGTGGGCCAGGTCGGATGGCGCAACAAATATTCGATGGTGTGGCGCGGCAGCGTGAATTCTCGATCGACGGCGTACGAACTCAGTTGATGAATGTAAGCATCCGACTCGTAAGGCTTCCGCTCGCGGTCGCCATCCACATAGACACCATCAAACGTAAGCATCTGCATCGAGTTCCGGCAGAGGTCCCAAATTTGGTTCAAGGCGGGACTTGAACTCAGGAAAGTCGCGGCATTGGTATTGAATACCGAAAGCAGCCGCAATTGGAGCACATCAGATCTAACCAGCCTTTCCGGATAACCTATTAGTTCAAGATACCGGAATGGCATCACGACACCGTGGGCGTCTGGCGGATTCACGGCGCCGGACGGATAAGAGCAGGGGGGTGGTCGAATGGAACAGGTGCCATTTCCGCCGTCGGTTGTGAACGTGGTCTCCGCATAACGCACACTGCTCCCCGCCGGCGGGGCCGTGACAACAAAATCTTTTGCCATTTCTCCAAAGCGCGCCCGGACCGTCGTTGAGGCGTGGGAGCTATTCAAGTGCACCGTTGCATAACCGAAAGCGTCCTGGCCGAAATCGATAAACCATCGGCCGGGGGCGGTATTCGTAATAAGCACGGGTGTTGCCGCAAAAAATTTCGACGGATAACGACCGGCAAAATCATTCGTCGCTGGCCCGGTGATGAAATGTTGCAGCTCAGAGAAAGGGCCGATCTGCCGGAGACTGTCCGCCGTCTGCACGCGCCAAAAGAAGTTGGAGCCGATCGCGAGCGGTGATCCGGCGTATGGAACATTTATCGAAGCGGAATTGCTGACCCACCCTGAATCCCAAATGTCACCTGTTTGCTTTTCGGCGAGCGTGTGACTCGATGCGACGATGACGCGATAGGCACTCTGGGCATCGTTGCCAAAGGAGGGATTGTAGATCCAGCCGAAGCTCGGTGACCTGTTCGTGATGACGGTTTCCTCCGGGTGCTCCAACAAATCACACAACAGTCCGCTGGGCGGATTAGCCGCTGGAGACACCATTGACCCGGCCGCAAAGAACAAGCAAACGAACAGGGCTAACCGTGATATTTTATAGAGATCGTAGCCGCCGACGTGAGGAGAATCGCAGCCACCCAGGAGCGGCATGAGCCCAATAAAAGGAGCGCGGGCCGTCCCGGCCCGCAGCAGTATGCGCACCGCACGTCGATTTTCGATTCGCGAAAACCTCCGTCTGCTGGCTTGTGGACGTTGCTGCGAACGGGGACCGTTCGCGCTCCGTTCATTGGCGGGCGGAGGCTTTCGAGGTTCGAGCGCGTCCGCCTCCTCACGTCGGCGGCTACACGCCCAGGTTTTACGGCGGCCGTGAAAAATTCGGGCTGAGATCATCGATTTACTTCAGGTCCCCTCAGGGAACGGCACTCACCCGCAATGGGTGACGAGAAGACTTTGCCAAAATCCAGCGCCGACATAAATACACCCGATTGGGGGTATGGACGGGCGGCATAATGCAAATAAAAATAGACCCGATCATATGAAAACCACCCGAACCCTGCTCCTCGCTGGAATGGCCCTGTTCTGCTGCTCGATTGCGAATGCCCAAATCATTTACTCCAACAATTTCACCTTAGGAACAGGGGTGAACATTTCCAACACCCCGCCGACGTTTGCCGCCACCTACGCGGGCGGCATCAGCAGCGCGGTTTGGCTTGATACGGTCGGGAGCTTTGCCGCGCACAACCCGTTGCTGGACAATGGTGTCAATACATCAACGACGCCGTTTTCCTATTGGGCTTTGCCATTTACGCCACAGGCTGGTCACGTTTACCTCCTGGCGGTTAATCTGGCCTTCACCAATAATCCAGGCGTCGCGCCAGAATTTGGTTTTCATGTGTTGTACCAAACCAATTACGGTGGCGATGAGCGGTTTAATGGCACGTTAAAAGGTTTCGATTGGATGGGACCGCTTGAGGCAAATGGCAATCCCCAGTTCTTTGCAAGTGGAACGTCAATTACGATCGCGTCTGCGAATGGCATTTTTGCTCCGGGTCCGAGCACGAACACATATCAGATGCTATTGGATACCAGAAGTAATGCCTGGGTTGCTGCTGGTTGTATTAATGGCCTCGGGTTGGGTTCTTTTACCTATACCGCCAACCCGACAGGCATCAAGTCAGTTGGGATTACCCAAAACGGCGCGGCGAGCGCTCCCACTTGTATGCACTATAACTCATTCGTGCTTACCACCGAGCTGGCGCCATTTATTATCAAGCCACTGGTAACCGGCACTATTTTAGGCGGTGGTTCGACCTATACCAATGTTGCGACCGTGATGGCTGACACGAACGGCGGGACACTCTCCTATCAGTGGTATGCGAATGGTCTTCCGCTCACGAATGGTGTCAATAATGTTATCAGCGCCGATACCAATATTTTGGTGATCAGTCCAGCTCTGACTTCCAATCAGTTCACCAATTATTATTGTATTGTCACCAACAACTTTGGCTCGGCTACCAGCACCCTGGCCAGTGTGACAGTTTTAACCAATCCGGTGATCACGCTTCCACCGGCTTCATCCAATGCGATCACCCTGTTCAGCGGATCGGGTGGCAATGTCGGTTCAAGCCCGACATTCTCCGTTTCAGCGGTTGGCGCGCCACCTTTGGACTATCGGTGGTATACCAACGGCGTGGAGGTGGGTGGGGCAACTACACTCAACGCCAACTCCTCGAGCATCTCATT
>JAICXV010000693.1 GCA_025934545.1 Verrucomicrobiia bacterium | reverse complement strand
GCCGAATTATCGTTCGGCATCGCTGCAGCGGCGGCTTTGGCGTGTTCCATCTTTTGGTTCAGTTTGTCGAGGGAATCCGCGGTTGCTTTGTCGCCCAGTGATTTTTGCAGCGTGTCAATTTTCTTTTGCAGTTCGGGCTGCGTGTTGCCGCTTTTGCTGGATTCGCGCGCGCTTTTCTCCATTGCTTTGAAGGCGGGAGATCGCGCCATCTCTTTGAGTTCTTTTTTGAGCTGATCCTGCGCGCTGGCGACGTTCTTCAAAGCTTCGGTGCGTGTGATCGGGTTTTTACTCAATTGCAGGCCGACCTTTTCGACGTTTTCGACGGCTTTATGGGTTTGTTCCAGGACAGGTTTGCGACGCTCCAGGTTTTGTTTGGTCAGCTCGACAAGTTTTTGGCCGACTTCCTTGATGACGGCCGCGTCCTGTTTCTTTTCCAAATATGCTTTGCTGCGATATTCGGGGACAAAACCGAGGCCGGCGGCAATGGCGAGAACAAGCAAAGCCCAGCGGCTGATGCGCGGCAGTTTGAACGGAAGCAAATTGCGCGGGTCGAGCTTGGACGCAAATTTGGCGGCATCGGAAATCAGAAGCTGACGCCAGTTTTCATTGCGATTCTCGCCGGCCATTTCGAGCGCAGTGCTGAGGCGTTGTTGGAGATTTTGTTTTTCGTCGAGCCAGCGGGCGGTTTGTTGGATGGTCGGTTTGTGAAACCAGCCATAAACGAATCCGAAAATGGCGCACGCGGCGGCGGCGATCCCGACGATGGGCAGGATGGTGGCGGGAACGGGAGCGAGTTTGTAAACGCCGAGCGCGATGACCCAGACGAGAGCGCCGATAAACACGCCACGCCAGAGGTTGACCCATGCGCGCTGCAACCGTCGGCGTCGCACGGCCCGCACCAAGGCGGCTTCAATGGCTTGAAGTTCGCTCATCCTTCTTGTTCCAAGTGTGGTCTTTATTTGGTTTTTTGCCAGTCAAATATGGCAGGGCCTGCACGACAATTTACGAGCAGTAATCGGGCATTCTTGTTGGAAACGTTGGATGGTTAATTCACAATCGGCGGTGACATGAAAGTGCTTTTGCAGCGCAGAGTTCTCTATATCGGGGTATTTGATCGCGTCGAAGATACGCTGTCGGTTTGTGAAGCGTTGTTGGCTGGTGGGCTCGATATGATGGAAGTGCCACTGAGAACGAGTTGTGCGCTTCAGAGTATCACTGCAATCCACAAATCGTTTCCGCGGATGCAGGTCGGCGCAGGGACGGTCCTTTCGACGGACCAATTGAAACAGGTTGTTGATGCCGGTGCGACTTTCGCCGTTGCGCCGGGGTTGAACGAAAAGGTGATTAATGCCGCGCGCGATTTAAAGGTGCCGTTTATTCCCGGGGTGATGACGCCAAGTGAAACGGATCGGGCGATTGAGCTGGGGTGTTATATTTTGAAACTTTTTCCTGCTTCCATCGTCGGCGGACCGGCGGCGTTGAAAGCATTGTCGGTTCCGTTTGCGCATTTGGGCGCGAAGTTTATTCCGATGGGCGGTGTCAGTCAGGCGAATGCGGCGGAATACCTTTCGATGGCCGCGACGGCAGCAATCGGCGGGACGTGGCTCGCGGACCGGAAATTAATTGCGGAGAAGAATTGGGCGCGCATCACCGAATTGACGAAAGAGGTGATGAAGATTGCAGCGACGGTGAAGCCGACGGAATAACGCGCCGGACTTTCCATCGGAGGCAATTCGGTTAGTCGGGGCTTGGCGGTCGGATCCCCGCAGGGTAGTGTTGAAACGCGTCCGGCATTGTTTTTTTGACTGTTCATCACCATGAAAATTGCCTCAGCGAGTCGAATGTTTTTCGCCATGGTGGTGGCAATTTCTTTCGTGACGCGGCTGGATGCGCAGACGACAGAGCTTTCGGGAGCATGGTCGTTGCGGACGCAGACGGGACTCGCGGATAGTGGTGTTGCGATTTCGCAGACGGGTTACAACGTAGCGGGATGGTATCCGATTACGGCGCCGTCAACGGTGATGGCCGGGTTGGTGACGAATAATGTTTATACGAATTTGTATTTCGGGACGAATCTCCAGGCGGTGGCGGATTTGACGAAACAGAATTGGTGGTATCGCGGCCAATTTCTCGCGCCGGCAAATACAAACAGCGGCGGGCAATATTGGCTGCGCTTCAAAGGGATCGCCTATCGCGCGAAGATTTGGCTC
>JAICXV010000388.1 GCA_025934545.1 Verrucomicrobiia bacterium | reverse complement strand
CTATGCTTAACCATGGTTGCCACGACCGCTGACGAGTCAATACCGCCTGAAAGATAGGCGCCGAACGGCGCGTCGCTGCGCATGCGAATTCGAACTGCCTCATCGAACGTCTCTTGGAACAAACTAACTGCTTCATTGAACGACTTGATCTCGGGCACCGTCGTCGCAATCGGCGGCGTAAAGTACCGCGCCATCTTCAGCATTCCGCCATGCCACACGGCATAGTGTCCGGGCGGCAGCTTCTTGACCGCTCGGAAAAACGTTGCCGGTCCCGGGACATAGCGATTAAGGAGATAATGGCCGAGTGCTTCGTAGTCGAATGCTCGGTTGAAGCCTGGAAAGCGCGCGATCGGCTCGATCTCCGATCCGAATAGAAGAACGCCCGGGAGTTCGGCGAGGAACAATGGCTTTTTCCCGAAGGCATCGCGAGCAAGTACGAGCCGCCGCTCCGCTTCATCCCAGAGTGCAAAGCTGAACATGCCTCGAAATCTACGTACCGCGTCGAGCTGCCAGGCGCGATATGCTTCGATAATTACCTCGGTGTCTGAATTCGTCCGAAAGCTATGTCCCAGGCCGACGAGTTCTTGTCGTAGTTCAACGTAATTATAGATTTCGCCATTGAAGATTAAGGTGAAGCGACCATCCCCACCTGACATTGGTTGCGCGCCACCACCGATGTCGATGATAGAAAGGCGGCGGTGGCCGAAGCCAATTTGAAATCGCCCGTCGGATGTTTCGTGAAGCCAGTAGCCAGAGCCGTCTGGCCCCCGATGGGACATCACATCTGTAAGGCTGACAAGAGTCTCTCGATCCTCGCGCTTCGCGGCCCCAAGAACCCATCCAAATATCCCACACATAGCCAAATGCCTTATCTGGACGCCACGTTTAGGATAGTCGAAATATGATTGTTCTGGTGACCCAGCGCGATTGAACTATCAATCAAACCGAACAGGTCCACAAGACGAGAACCATGATTGCTAGCCTTTGTGAGATCGCTTGCGTCAGCGCGGGTTATCATAGCGTCTCAATTCAAGCACGGCAGCGCGTCGCTGGCCGCCTGAAGAATATCTTAGATCGAATACCTTTTCATAAGCACTTAAGAGCTTGTCAGCCTCGTGTTCCCAAGCAAGTTCGCCATAGATTCGTTTTTGGCCGAACGCGCCCATACGGTCACGCCGCGCCGGGTCATCTAAAAGCTCCACTATATTGTCGCCGAATTCGTCGGTATCCGTATTTCGTGCATATATCGATGCCTCTCCTGCCGAAACGCGGCCTTCGGTGAGGTCGAATTGAACAACAGGCTTACCCAGGGCCATATACTCCATGATCTTATTCATTGTTGATTTGTCATTCATCGCGTTCGGCCGATCCGGATTTACGCAGACGTCCGCTGTCGAAAGTATTGTGAATAACGTGGCATCATCAACGCGGCCAGCGAACGTGACCAAGTCGTTCAATTCAAAAGTCGTTGCAAGCCTCTTAACCTCTTCCAATTCCGGTCCACTCCCGACGATGACAAACTGGATATCATCGCGGTTCCGTCTCCTTCGGATATGCTTGATCGATTCCAGCAACAGATCGATCCCCTCCTGCTTTCCAATAACACCCACATATGCGACTAGGAATTTCCGTCCCTTCTTCCAGGTTGGGTCGGGTCGACGCGATCGCACGCGCGAAAGGTTTGGACCGGAGCGCACGACGAACACGCGATCTGGGTTCATTCGTCCTCGTTCGATGGCAATGGTACGGTATGACTGGTTCGTCGCTATTGATACGTCACACAACGCGAATGTGAGGCGCTCAAGCAACACCATAAGCTGCCAAAGGAGACCACGGCGTTCGAACTTTGCTTCGTAAAGTTCTGGGTTGATATCGTGTTGATCGAAAATGAAGGACTTTCCAAATAGAAATTTATGACATGCACCGACTACGAAAATGAGATCCGGCGGATTGCACGCGTGGATGACATCAAACCCGTGCCGGGCGAGAACTTTGAAACTCAGGACGAACTCCCAAAACAACGCCACTCCGTATTCTGCGAGATAGCCTCGCACGCCACGGCCTTCTCTCGGCAACCAGTGGCGATAAACGGTAATCCCCTCGATGACCTCGAATGAGGCCTCCGCCTGCGGTCCCTTGGGACAAATGATGGTCACTTCATAGCCATGCCGCGACAGCGTGCTGGCTTCCGACCACACTCGGCGATCGAACGGTACCGGGAGGTTTTCGACGATGATGAGGACCCGGCGACGCAATGAACCGTTGATCCCGCGTTGCTCATCCGGCGCAGCACCAACCGATCCCGTAGAAACGGCATCCGAACCAACCAATTCGTAATGCTTGCCGTTGACGACAGTCGAGTTGGGCTGCGTCACTGAACTCTCTTGATCAGGGCGACTTGCATCGCGACCGTCACGAAAGCGTGTTAACATCGATGACCCACTTGGTGCGCAACGTCATGTCCTTGGCCCATCCTCTGGTATCGACGACAAGGTCAAACAGTTCCGACTCGGCGACCGACTTTGAGATCAACAGCTTGCGGAGTGCGGGTAAATTCGAAAATGCATACCCGAGATTCTGACCAAGCAATGTGCATGGCTCGACATGGGGATCGTAGATCGACAAGCGAATGCTCGACTGAAGGAATTTGCGTGCCAAGTCTATATTGGGACTTTCGCGAAGGTCATCGCTATTCTCCTTGAAGGCGAGCCCAAGCATAAGCACCTGTCCGCCCGCCGGGACTCCTTTCAAGCAATTCTCAAACAAAAAATTCTTGTGCGCATCATTCGACCTGAGGAGCGAATCCAGAAGGTGAGTATGCGCCCCGACGTCGCTTGCGATGTATTGGAGGGCTCGAACATCCTTCGGCAGGCAGGAGCCACCAAATGCTCCACCCGGCCTCAAATAATAGGGTGAAATGTTCAGCTTCGTGTCAGAGGTGAATATCTTGTGAACGGTCACTGCGCTGATACCCAGCTTATCGCAAACGCGACCGACTTCGTTGGCAAACGCGACCTTTACTGCGTGGAATGAGTTATCGACGAATTTTGTCATCTCCGCCGCACGATAGGTCGTATAGAAGATTGGCGCCTCGATTTTTGCGTTCAACTCGTCCAGGGCCGCGCACCTTCGCCCGTCCTTTGTTCCGATCACGATCTTCGGTGGATTGAAGAAGTCTTGTATAGCTACTGATTCACGCAAAAATTCAGGATTATAGACAAGCTCGACTAGATCGATCCTATCTCTCAATTTGTCCTCGAAAATCGGGAGCACCAGTTCTTCGATCGTACCGGGCCGCATCGTGGAGCGAAATACAACAGTCAACGTTCTCGTGCGAGAGGGACCGATCGATTGCGCAATCTGACGAGACACTTCTACAATAAAGCTCATATTGTGAGATCCGTCCGGTGCACTGGGCGTTCCCACGCACACCATCGCCACCGCGCAATCGTCGAGAAGCCGGCTCGCATCCTTGGTGGCGCTCAGCAAGCCTTTCCTAACAGCGCGTCCCACAAGCTCATTGAGACCAGGCTCCGCGATTGGCGATTTGCCAGCATTGACGATCGCCACTTTTTCGTCGCTGACCTCGACTCCCATCACTTCGTGGCCTTGTCTAGCGAGGCAGGCGGCGGCCGTCATGCCTACGTAGCCCAGCCCAAAAACGGCAATTTTCATCTTGAATTCACCCGCTTGCGTTCTCGCTACGGTAGCCTAGCGGGCGGGGGGCCAAGAACGAGCAAATGGATTGCGACCAGCGCTGAGGGGCTACCCAATCTGGGCTACGACCGCACCGTAAGGTCCAAGGCAACGCAAGGACTAGTCGGATCTACCGGCTGTACAGGGAGAAAGGTCTCACTGTGCATTGGTGCCGGAGCAGCCGCCGCCGTGGGCACCCGGGCGCCGAGGCTGGTCGAGGCCGGCCG
>JAICXV010000692.1 GCA_025934545.1 Verrucomicrobiia bacterium | reverse complement strand
CCGAAGATATCCGTCCCGCATTTCGCGATTTGGCAAAACACCCCAAAGTTGTCGCGATCGGCGAAACCGGTCTCGATTACCATCGCATGCCGGAAGGCAATCACGATGCTTACAAAGCGAAACAGGCGAGTATTTTTCGGCAACAAATGGAAGTTGCCGCCGAACTCGGCCTCAATTGTGTCATCCATCAACGTGATTCGTTCGAAGACGTCATCGCGCAAATGAAACCGTTCCAGGGAAAAGTTCGCGGCGTCTTCCACTGCTTTTCCGAACCGGTTCCGTCTCTGAGCCGCGTGCTTGAACTCGGCTCGTTAGTGAGTTTCACGGGCCTCCTCACTTTCAAAACCGCTCAAAGCGCCCGCGACGCACTGGCCGCCGCGCCGGCCGATCGTTACATGCTGGAAACCGACTGCCCGTTCCTCGCGCCCGTTCCGTATAGAGGCAAACGCTGCGAACCCGCCTACGTCAAAGAAATCGCCGACCTCGCCGCCCAGGTGCGAAAATGCTCCCTTGAACAATTGAGCGAGGAAACGTGCCGGACAGCGAAAGAATTTTTCCGATTCGAGAAGTGAGATTGACTCGGAACGGGCGAAGCTCTTGGAGTGCGCCGCTGTCCGGCGCTTTTCCTCTTCAACATGGTTCACAGATACCCGACGTGCCGGACCCCGTCGCACTCCAGGACGCAAAGCATTTGCTTCGCGATCTACTCCATCCCAAACACCAACACCTTAAACGAACCCGGCTTCATTGGCGCACGGCGCTCGCCCTGTTTGCGGGGACCAAACTCCGCTGCCGCCAAATAAATCCGATGCGTCGTCGTATCCAGTGCCATCGTTCGAGAGCCCTGTTGGGTCTTTAACGTTTGCACAACCTCTAACTCGTCTCCGTTCTCCTTCGCGATCGTCACCGTGCCGTCGCGGCACGACGCAAAAGCGGTGCCGTTCTTGCGATCAAATTTATTCGCATCCACACCATCGCCGATCGGCACATGCGCGAGCACTTTGCCGTTCGAGCTATCCATCATGGCCATCATCTTATTGCCGCAACCGAGAAACAACCGATGATGCGCCGAATCAAAAGCCATCCCGGAAGGTTCCTCGCCGGGCGCGGTTGGCCAGGTCGTTTTCACCGTGTGCGATTTCGTATCAATCACCGCAACCTCGCTCTTGTCTTCTAGATTGACGTAAACCTGATGCGCCTTCGGATCAGCGGTTGCAAATTCTGGTTTGCCGGAAAGCGGAATCGTCGCGACAACTTTGCCCGTTTTCCCATCAATCACCGTTGCCGACTTGCCATGCCCGTTGAACGCGTAGACCTCGGATTTTCCCGGTTCAAACAGGATCGCGTCAGGGTTCTCTCCCGTTTCCACCTTCGACAAAGTCTTCAATGTCTTGGCATCAACAACGCTCACTTTGTTCTCGCGACCGTTGCTGGTAAAAACTCGTCCCAACTTTGGCGCGACCGCAATGCCGTGAATTCCGGGCGTGTCTTCGATTTGTCCGACGACTTTGTTGCTGTCCAGATCGATCACGACCGCCACGGTGCCGTGCGAGACATAAAGGCGGCGCGCCGCTTCATCGACGGATAAATAGTCCCAGCTACCGTCGCCACCAACGGAGATCTCGGTAATCTTGTGGTATTCTTTTTCGGCTGCGAAAGTTGACAGAGTGGACGCGAGAGTCAGAGCGAGAATCGGTGCGAGAAATTTCGTGTTCATAATGATTACCTTCGCGAAAAAATTAACCTTCAGCCGCCTCAACGCAACGGTGTTTGTATGACAGTTTAGTAATGCCGTTATTTGGTCATCGGCCAGCCCGCTGCAACCATCCCTTTATAGCCCCCCATCATCGAAGCAACATTCTTGTAGCCCATCCGCTGCGCCATCTCGGCCGAAAGCGCCGACCGATAACCGCCGCCACAATACAAAATAATTTCCGCGTTCTTATCAGGAATCTTGTTCTCAATGTCTCGTTCCAAAATCCCTTTGCCCAAATGAATCGCCTGCGTCGCATGCCCATTGGCCCATTCCGACTCCTCACGAATATCGACAAGAATCACCTTCGGCTCCGCCTCCACCCGCGCCCGCGCCTCATCCACGCTGACTTCTTTGATGCGCGCACGAGCTTGGTTAACAACCTTCAGGAATTGCGGCGAGTGTTGCATAATTAAGATTCTTAACTTGTAGGAGACGAGGTGACGAGTCTCAAGTTTT
>JAICXV010000782.1 GCA_025934545.1 Verrucomicrobiia bacterium | reverse complement strand
TCGGTCGCCGGAACGCGCTGGACGCGGTGCACACCGCTTTCGAATTTCAATCGCTTATAAACGTCCGTGCCCGTCACGCCAAAAATAATTTCGCGAAATCCGCCGAGATCCGACGGGCTGCTGTCCATCGTTTCCACCTTCCAACCGTGGCCTTCCGAGTAACGCGTATACATCCGGTAAAGATCCGCCGCGAACAACGCCGATTCCGATCCGCCTGCGCCCGCGCGAATTTCTATAATCGTATTTCTCGAATCCGCCGGGTCCGGCGGTATCAAACCGACGAGCAAGACCTTGTGCAACTTCGCTTCCTCAGCTTCGAGCGACGCGATTTCGTCCTTCGCCATTTGCGCCATCTCGCTGCCTTCCGGCTCGTTTTTCAACATCTCGCGATGCGTTGCCAAATCGGCGACCACTTTCAAATATCGTTCGCCTTCGGCGACCAAATCTTTCAGGCGCGAATACTCGCGCGTCGTCTCCTGTGCTCGCGCCGGATTATCAAAAAGCTTTGGGTCCGCTAATACCGACTCGAGTTCGGCAAAGCGTTTCCGAAATTTTTCAATGTAAGGTCGTAAATCCATTTTGCAGGCGCGCGGACTTCAGTCCGCTTCAGTTAAAATATGTATTTGGTTCGAGGGCCTAGCGGCGTTCACCTCCGCCGTCCCTAAAAACACAACCGCCCGCAACCCGTTGTTCACGAGTGGTGCGGGCGGTTGAGGTGAAATACGCTACTTTTTCTTTTTCTTGGAAGCCGCCGCGGCCTGGGCCTGCTGCGTCTTGGCCATGCGTTGTTGGAACTTATCCACGCGACCAGCCGTGTCCACGAACTTCTGTTGCCCCGTGTAAAACGGATGGCAAACGTTGCAAATACCGACGATGACCGTTGGCTTGGTCGACCGCGTTTTGATCACGTTGCCGCATGCGCAACGGATTTCCGCATCAATATATTTAGGATGAATGTCCGCTCTCATAAAAAATCTTGGCTACTTCGATGTAGCGAGCCGTGAAAGGTAACAGCGTCAGCCGGTTTGACAAGTGCTAAAATGCAGCCGGTGACATGAGAAGCGGGGCGACGAACATCAGTTTTTATTGAGAAATCCATCGATTCCTGTCTGCATAAAGCCATGAACCGCCGCGATTTCCTGAAAATAAGCGCCCTCAGCACCGTGCCCGCTGTCGCCGGTATTGCGAAACCTTCCAAACCCAGCCCGTTAACCAAACGGAATTCCAAACGCTTCGAGCTAGTCGAAGCCACCGTTATCGATCTGCAAATCGCCATGGATTCGGGCCAGGAATCTGCCGCTTCGCTCTGCAAAAAATACCTCGACCGCATCGACGACCTCGACCGTCGCGGACCAAAACTTCGCGCCATCATCGAGCTGAATCCCGACGCGCTGCACATTGCTCACGACCTCGATCGTGAACGCAAAGAAAAAGGTCCGCGCGGCCCCATGCACGGCGTCCCCGTCCTCATCAAGGACAACATCGCCACGCACGACAAAATGACCACCACCGCCGGCTCGCTTGCGTTGGAAGGTTCCATCGCACCGGGCGACGCTTTCGTCGCAAAAAAACTTCGCGACGCCGGCGCGGTTATTCTCGGCAAGACGAACATGACC
>JAICXV010000369.1 GCA_025934545.1 Verrucomicrobiia bacterium | reverse complement strand
TGTTGGATGGTGACCTACGGCTACATCATGGAAGCGTTCATGGCCTGGTACAGCGGTGACGTGTATGACAAAGGCGTGATGTGGAATCGCGCCTTCGGGCCCTATGGCTGGATTTTCTGGGTGTTGATGGCCACCAACTGCGTGATCCCACAATTGCTCTGGTCGAGCAAAGTCCGCCGCAACGATATGGCTCTTTTCTTTGTCGCGCTGTCCGCAAATATCGGCATGTGGGTTGAACGCTTCGTCATCGTCGTCCAAAGCTTGAGCCACGATTTCGTGCCGTCATCGTGGAAATTGTATCGTCCGACAATTTGGGACGTCGCCACATTGCTCGGCAGCATTGGACTGTTCCTCACGTTGCAATTTCTTTTCATCCGCTTCGTTCCGATGATCTCGATCTCCGAATCGCGTGAACTGGTCGCGCAACGAAAGGAGGGTCAACTTTGATCGAACCGCCTCCAGCACGAATCCGGACTATTCCGCAAGGGGAAGTTTTGCCCGAAGTCGAACTGCTGCCAAAAAAGGTTTTCGGTTTAATGGCCGAGTTCATTGAGCACGATCAATTGCTTCATGCCGCTCGCCGCACTTACGCCGAAGGGTATCGGAATATCGACGCATTTTCGCCGTTCCCAATCGAAGGCCTCGCCGAAGCAATTGGTCACGAACACACGAACGTCCCATTTGTCACCTTAATTGGCGGGATGATCGGCGGCCTCGGCGGCTATTTCATGCACTGGATCGCCATGGCCCGACTCTATCCACTGAATGTTGGCGGGCGACCTTACAACAGTTGGCCGAACTTCATTCCAATCACGTTCGAACTGACTATCCTCATTGCATCGCTCACCGCGTTCATCTCGGTGTTCATATTCAACCGTTTGCCGGAGCTGCATCATCCGGTGTTCAACACACCTGAATTTTCTCGTGCGTCGATTGACCGGTTCTTCCTTTTAATCGAGGCCGACGATCCAATGTTTAATCTCGACCGGACGCAGACATTTTTGAAAAGCCTGGGCGCGCATAAAATCTCAATAGTGGAATCGGAGGCCGAAGAATGACCTCGCGACTTTCGACCAGAAAATTTGCGCCGGCGACCATTGTTCTGGCCGCTCTCGTCATTGCGACCTGCGGCTGCCGGCGCGACATGTTCACTCAGCCGTCGGCTCAACCGCTCACGCGAAGCGATGCGTTCAAAGATAATTTGATGGCGTCCCGACCATTGCTGGCCGGCACGGTCGCGCGAGGAGAATTGGAGGAGGACTCAGAATTTTACACGGGCAAGATCGGCACGAATCTGGTCGCCACACTTCCAACTCCCCTCACCCGCGAAATGCTCGAGCGCGGTCAGCAAAAATATAACATCTACTGTTCGCCGTGCCACGACCGCACCGGTGACGGCAACGGCATGATCGTGCAGCGCGGTTTTCCGCGTCCGCCGTCCTATCACATCGATCGCCTCCGCCAGGCGCCAATCGGCCATTTTTACGACGTCATCACGCACGGCTACGGGATCATGTATTCGTACGCCGCG
Source organism: Verrucomicrobiia bacterium (assembly GCA_025934545.1). Lineage (GTDB taxonomy): Bacteria > Verrucomicrobiota > Verrucomicrobiia > Limisphaerales > Palsa-1400 > JAICXV01. Next base: position 2,497 of record JAICXV010000369.1, on the reverse strand, counting down.
CGGGTGCAGCCCGCCGACCGTTGGGCCATCGCCGCCTACATCCGCGCCTTGCAGACCAGTCAAAACGCTAAATTGAGTGACGTGCCCGAAACTGAACGCAACTCGCTCCAGGCAAAAAAATGAACGAACAGTCACATCAACGAATCGCTCGCGCGCAATGGACAGCGTTGCTGGTTGGATTGCTTGGTACGGCCGCAACTATCGTCGGCGCGTTCGTGAATACAAAACAGTTCTTCTTCTCTTACCTCTTCGCGTTTCTATTTTGGCTTAGTCTTTCGATGGGCTGTTTCGCCGTCACCACGATCCACCAACTCACGGGCGGACGCTGGGGATGGCCGACACGACGTTTTCTGGAAGCCGGATTCATGGTGCTCCCGTTGATGTTGGTTTTGTTCATCCCGATCTTCTTTGGTCTGCATTATTTATATCCGTGGGCGCGACCGGACGAAGTCGGCGCAGACAAAGTCTTGCATGACCGGCACGCTTATCAAAACGGCTTATGGTACATCGTTCGGCAAATCTTCTTCCTGCTCGTTTTTATTGGGATGGCCGCGCGATTGCGCGTTTGGTCCCTTCGTCAGGACGCCACAGCCGACGCACTGCCCACGCGCCGTGCGCGTTTCATTAGCGGCCCCGGCATTGTTATTTATGGGCTGCTCGGAACTTTCGCATCAGTCGATTGGATCATGTCACTCGAACTGCACTGGTACTCGACGATGTTCGGCGTCATCGTCCTCATTGGACAAATCCTCTGCGCTTACGCTTTTTCCGTCGTGATGCTGGCACTGTTCAAGGGCGAACCTCCCATCGCCGCAGTTTTGGATAAGACGCAATATCATCAACTCGGCAACCTCTTGCTCGCGTTCGTTCTATTTTGGACCTACGTCTCCTTTGGCGAGTTCCTGATTATTTATTCCGGCGACCTGCCGCACGAACTGGAATGGTATCTTCACCGAATTGCCGGCAATTGGAAATTTGTCCTCGCCGCCGTCGCCGCCTTTCACTTTTTTGTGCCGTTCTTTCTGCTGCTGTTCCGCGCTGCGAAGAAGCACGCAACACCTCTCACTACGTTGGCCGCAATGCTTTTTGTAATGCATATCGTGCACACGTATTGGCTCGTCATGCCGGCCTTTCACCAACAAAACCTCGCGGTGAGTTGGATGGATTTTACCGCACCAATTGGAATCGGCGGCATCTGGTTCGCCTTTTTCCTGTCGCGCCTCCGCGCCGCGCCACTTATTCCACGACACGACCCGGGACTACAATTTGCATTCGTTTATGCCGAGCCATAAGCCACAGAGCATTCAACCCGCTGACACGGTCGGTTACGAAAAACGTGACGCGAACGCGAAAGGAATTTTTCTGTCCGTGGTCGGATTATTTGTCGTGCTGGTCCTGGTAAACTTCATTGTTCATTGGATCATTAAAGATTTCAGGAATTCGCCGGCGCCTTCAGATCAATTCAGCGGCTCGGTTCGCACGCAACCGATGGAGGCTGGGCAGGCCACATATCCGCGCCTGCAAATTTCACCACCGGTCGATCTCAAGAAATTTCGAGAAGAAGAAGCGACGAAACTCGATTCCTACGGCTGGGTTAATCAGACCGCTGGCGTTGTCAGAATCCCGATTGAACGCGCGATGGACTTGGTTTTGCAAAAAGGTCTCCCTACCCGCCAGAACGGCAAACATGGCAAAGCCGGTGCCTCGACCTACGAAATGCAACTGCAAAGGCCAAACTACCAACAACAAGAGACCGGAGGAAGCCAATGAACCGAAGTTTCTGCGCTATCTTCGTTGTCATTCATTTGGCATGGGCAGCCGGTGCGCAGTCATTGACCGATAGCCAATTGGCAAAAATCGATTTCGATCAAAAGCTTGGCACAACCATTTCATCGGAAATTTGGTTTCACGATGAAACCGGCAAAGACGTGCAGCTCGGCGATTATTTCGGCGCAAAACCGATCATTCTCGTGCTCGGCTACTATCAATGCCCCATGCTCTGCAACGCTACGTTCAACGGGATGGTCGAGTCCTTGAATGATATGCGCTGGAGCATTGGGAAAGAATTTCAAGTCATCCACGTCAGCATCGATCCCAGCGAAAAACCGACCTTGGCAAACGCCAAAAAACAAACGTATCTCAAGCGCTACGGCCGGCGAGGCGCGGAGAGCGACTGGCATTTTCTAACCGGTGACGATCGCGCGATTGCCAAACTAACGACGGAATGTGGTTTCACTTTCGCCTATGACCCGAGCGTCAAACAGTTTGCTCATCCCGGCGGGCTCATCATCGTTTCGCCGGCGGGCAAAATCACCAAATACTTTGCCGGCGTAACCTATTCGCCCGAACAACTGTTCAATGCGCTGAAGGATGCTTCAAAGGAACAAACCGGCTCCCGCATCAAAGACCTGTTCCTGCTTTGCTTTTCTCACAATCCGATGCGCGGCAAATACGGCGCGGCCATTCTTTTTTCCGCGCGCGCTCTCGGCGTCAGCAC
>JAICXV010000256.1 GCA_025934545.1 Verrucomicrobiia bacterium | reverse complement strand
GGCTCGTGTAACTCGTCTCCGCGAATAAACTCAATATGATGGACGCCCAGACAACACGCCGCACCTGGCTCGCCGCACTTATTATAGTGCTGGCGACCGTCGCCGCGTATTGGCCGGCCATTCACAACGGCGGTTTCATCTGGGACGACAACGCCCTGCTGACCGACAACGCTTCGATCAAAGCGAACGACGGCCTCTACAACATCTGGTGCACCACCAAATTGCCCGACTATCTGCCGCTGACCTCCACGACACTCTGGATCGAATGGCGTCTGTGGCACATGAATCCGATCGGCTATCACACCACCAACGTTCTTCTGCACGCACTCGGCGCAATTCTTCTCTGGCGCGTCTTAAAACGTTTGCGAATTCCCGGAGCTTGGGTCGCCGCGTTGCTCTTTGCCGTTCATCCGGTCTGCGTCGCATCCGCCGCGTGGATCGCCGAACGCAAGAACACTCTCTCGATGGTCTTCTATCTATTGAGCATTTTGTTTTTCCTGCGCTTCGACGACGAAGCTAAACCGAAAGCAAAAGGCGCGGGCAAATGGTTCGCGCTTTCCCTCGTTTTATTTTTGTTCGCATTGCTCTCGAAAAGTTCCGTGACCGTTCTGCCTGCGGTTCTGCTGCTCATCGCATGGTGGCGATACGATCGCATCACGCAAAAGGATATCGCGCGTACGATTCCATTTTGGACGCTGGCAATTGTTTTCGCGGCGGTCACAATCTTCACCCAACATCGTGGTGTCGGCCTGCCCACGGACAGCGTGGTCGTGCGCGTGCTGGGCGGCGCGCGCGCATTCTGGTTTTACATCGCCAAAGACATCCTGCCGATCCATCTGACCATGGTCTATCCACTCTGGCCGGTGCCGTTGAACAACTGGCTGACCTATATCCCGCTGCTCGGCGCATTGGTTTTGGTTCCGATCCTTTGGCACTTCCGCTTTTCATGGGGCAAATCGGCGCTCTTCGCTCTCGGCTATTTCGCGATCGCTCTCGCCCCCGTTCTCGGCGTCTTCAACATGTCGTACTTCGCGATCTCGCGCGTCTCCGACCACCTGGAATACCTCGCCCTTCCCGCGATCGTCGCACTCGTTGCCGCCGCGGGTTCGCGCCTCGTTGAAAAACGAAATTCGGCAGCATGGCCGGCCATCGTCGTTATGATAGTCGGCGTCCTCGGTGCGATGACCTGGTTTCATTCGCAAACCTTCTCCGTCCCCGAAACGCTCTGGGCCGATAACGTCCAAAAGAATCCGACGTCATGGCGCGTGCGTAATAGTTACGGCGCTTCTTTGTTCAAGAACGGCAAACTCGAGGAAGCCATGGCCCAATACAAAGCTGGCCTCGCCATTGATCCGACGGCGGGCGATTTGCACTACAACCTCGCCAATGTTTATTACAAAGAACAGAAGCGCGAACTCGCCATCGAGGAATTTACGAAAGCATGCACGAATGGTTCTGAAATATTTAGCGCGGAAAATAATCTTGGTATTGTCCTCGGCGAAGTCGGACGCCACAAAGACGCCATCCCGCATTTCCGCAAAGCGATTCAACTGAAACCAAGTTGGGCCGACGCTTATCGCAATCTCGGCGATGCGTTGTTGAAAACGGACCAGACCACTGACGCCCTTACGGCTTTCAAACAGGCGATCGATTTGCAACCGTCCGACGGCGCCGCCCATAACGGCCTTGGCGCGGCATTGGAGAAGAGTGGCGACCTCGACGGCGCGATCAGAGAATTTCAATTAGCGGTCCAGCTCAACGCCGATGATGCGACGGCACGCCAAAATCTCGCGCTCGTTTTAAATAAGAAGAGTCGCAACGTCGACTCGACCGGAAACTACGACGACGCCATCCGCGAACTCGAAGCCGCCATTCAACTGAGCCCTAACAACGCCTCACTCCACAACTCCCTCGGCACGACACTCGATCACAAAGGCGAACTGGACCGCGCCCTGACCGAGTTCGAAACCGCCGTTAAACTCGATCCGACCAATACGATTGCGTTGAAAAATCGCGGTCTTGTCCTCTCGCGCAAAGGTCGCTCCGTCGAAGCCATCGCTTCATTCGAAGCCGCCGTAAAAATCAAACCTGACGACGCGAGCTTGCATGACGAACTGGGCAATGCTCTCGGTCGCGCTGGTCGCGTTGACGCCGCTCTGCCGCATTTTGAAAGAGCGGTTCAAATTGATCCGACAATTCCGTCTGCGCAAAACGGCCTTGGCGCAGCTCTCCAGGAAAAAGGGCGCACCGACGAAGCCATCGTGCACTTTCAAGAAGCCATTCGACTCAAACCGGAATTTGCGCGCGCCCACTTTAATCTCGGCGTCTCGTTCGTGAAAAAAAACCAACGCGACAAAGCCATCGCGGAATTTAAAGAAGCGCTGCGCCTGCAACCCAACTACTCCGACGCCCAAAAATATTTGCAGGCACTGACGACGAAACCAGCCAAGCAGGCAGCCGTTAATTAGAAAGCGACCACATCAGGATCGCCGTGGCCGTTCCGTCCATTGTCGGTTCGTTGCTCGAATAGTCGTGGATGGTGTCGTGATAAACGGCGAGCTCACTTTGAAACGGCGCATCAGGATCCGGTTGCGGAACACTGACGCCCTTGAGCGATTTGAAAATCCGTTCATAAACCGGCCCATCGACGAGCCCGCCGCGCACGGATCGACCAGTGATTTTCGTCGTCATCAAATGCGGGTCACGCGGATAACGGCCGTCGGTCGGGATTCCAAGGAACATTGATGTGCCCCACGGATTGCGGCCCATCAACCAATCGCGATTTTTGCACATGAACTCGTGATAACGCGTGTCGCCGGTCATGCGTTCGAAGAGCAGACATTGTGTGACCAATGACGCGAGCAAATTGTTCGAGCACCAAATAAACGGCACGCCCACGCGATACGGGTTTTTTTGTCCCATGCGAACGCATTGCTCGATGCCATCGCGATAATAACCGGCCAGCACTTTCTTGAAATCGTCGTCGACGTATTGGTAAAGCGCGTAGTGGCCGAGGTTGACGAAGGGATAATATTGGTAATGTCCGGTTTGTTCTTTGCCCATCCACGTGTCGTTCGCGGCCAGTTTCGCGTAACGTTTCGCATCATCGAGATACTCCTTCTTCTTTGTCACGCGATACAAAATCGCCGCGCCCCATTCCATGTCATCGGCCCACGTAGTTTCCGCATATCGATACGGTTGGCTGTATGAGTTCCCTTGCTGCTCGCCCTCTTTCGCCTTGCCCATCAAGTAGACTTCCAAACCAGCCTTCAAACATTTTTGCGCGAACGCAGGGTCGATGTCTTTGAACGCGATTGACGCGAGACCCATCGCCGCTGCGTAGCGACCTGCGAGATTTGCGATGCCGGTTGATTCACTTTTATATTTCAACAAACCTTGCGGTTTGCCGTCGGCGAAATAAACCACGCGATTGCTGCCGGGACCCCAACCGTAATCCGCGGTTTCTTCGTTGGGCAGGCGCCAGCCGTGATGGTCGCGGTCATCGGCGACCTGGTGATACAATTGGTCGGACGCAGGATGCAGTTTGAGCATCCATTCCAAACCCCAGCGCGCTTCGTCTAAAATATCAGGAACATTGTTCGTCCCGGCTGTTCCATAAGCATCGACATGGTCCGAGAATAGCGCCTCGTTGGCGCGCAAATCGTAGGCGGTCAGCATCTGCGCTGTCGCATTGCCTGAGGTGAGCAAATACTTTAGAAGATCCCCGGCGTCGTGCCAACCGCCGACGGCGTCGACGAAAGTTCCCGGTGGCAAAGGTCCGTAAGCGCTGCGGCCATCGTTGGTGTGACAAGCGGCTTTTAGAAATGGGTTATAGCCGCAACGCTGTTCGCGCATGAATTCGAGCAAAACGTCCGGCATCGAATCGTACGGCGCTTTCCTGATCACAACTTGAACCGGTTGAACGTTGCTCAATTGTAAAAGAAACGAACCTCGGCCGTGGAACTTTGAGAAGTTTAATTCTGCATGATACTTCCACTTGCCCCACGTCGCGTTGGTGATAGCCGCCGGTCGCCCTTCAAAGGTAATATACGATTCATTGCGATTTCCGATTCCCTTGAGTTGAAATGAGCCTTCAATTGGCAGATCGGACAAGGCCATGGCAATTTTTGGTTCGTCCACGCCATAGCCGGCTTGATTGACCCGAATGAACGTTTCGCCGACGCAAATGGAGTTTTGCAGGGCGATGGTGAGAATGGCGAAAAACCATTTCATCCATCCTTGATAAACCGGTGTTGCAAAAACGCCAATAAAAACGGTATCAATAGCGGGACTAAATGCTAACGGTTGCCGACCAATTGCGCACGGCGCGCGAAGCTCAAAGCCTGACCGTCTATCAGATTGCGGAAATTACGAAAATCCGCACCGACCACGTCCGGGCTTTGGACGAAGGCAATTACGACGTGTTTGCCGCGCCGGTTTACGTTCGCGGGTTCGTCCGGTCTTACGCCAATGCCCTAAAACTTGATGTGCCGCGAGTGCTCGAACTGCTGAATGAGGAGCTTGGCCGCTCGGCAAAACATCAAGCGCCGCCTGCATTATCCAAACGCAAACGCACGATCCTGGACGGGATCATGTATCAGTGCTCGAAGTTGCAATGGCGGGTGGTACTGCCGCTGATTGCCGTGATCGCTACCTGTATCATCGGTTATTTCATTTACAAATCGTGGCATGAACAGCGCAGCAAGAATCCGCTTTCCGGAGTGAAGCCCGGTATTTATAAGCCGAATAAGCCGAAGGGCGAAACATTGCCTCTGCCGAAATAATTTACGCGCTGGCACTGGTGTATCGGCGCACGGAGAATTTCCAAAACAACTCCGAGACGACAAAGCAGATGCCGGTCATCAAAACCAGGAGCACCATCTCAAATGGCGATTCCAATCGTTGGGTAATGAGTTTTACCGGGACATTGGCGACGAGCAACATGGGCAGAGCGAACTTG
>JAICXV010000068.1 GCA_025934545.1 Verrucomicrobiia bacterium | reverse complement strand
CAAAAGAAATGCCCCTTCGCCAACCTTCCGAACAGCAAAACCGATCACTTCGGCGAAACCATCACCGCCGAACACATGGGTGATTACATCTGGCTTCAACCAAAACTAGTCGCCTCCGTTGCTTTCACGGAATGGACCGACAGCGACGTTCTCCGCCACGCCGCCTTCGAAGGCCTGCGCGATGATAAAGACCCAACTGAAGTCGTGCGCGAAGACAAAGTTGCACGCAGTTAAAACTGACTGAAACACTTCAGGTCCAGAATTGTGTTTTCAAGCACACAGTGGCGGATTATACATCGCGCCGTGAACGGTTATCCCACAAACATGAAATCATCCCTCTCCTTTTGTCTGACGTTGGCCCTCAGTACTCACGTTCTCCTGGCTCAGCCGCAGAAACCGGAGGTGTTCGCTTCAGCCGGCGACATCACCGACAAGCGGTCATCAGGTACGTTCTCGGGCGAGTGCACGATCGACATAAAATTCAGCGGAGACACAGCCGCGACCGCCGGCAGCGTTCGCCAGGTGCGGATCACAAAAGCGATTGATGAAACCGGACGCGACCTAACCTCCGACGGAAAAGAACATTTCAGCGGCTTCGGCGACCTGAATCGAAGCGGCCAGACTGTTCTAAAGAAGGAAGTCACGCTAAAGAACCCATCGCGAAATGCGCACGTCATTAAACTCATCGAAGGCGAAGCGTCATTCTTTTCTCCGACCGAAGCCAACGGCGGCAAAACGATCATCAAAGATGCCTTGGCCCATCCCGGCGAACCATTGGATAACCCGGTGCTCAAACAGCTCAAAATCCAGATCACGTATCTCACAAAAGAAAGTGTCGAAGCGGCAAAACAAAAAAAGAAAGCCAGCGCAACTGCCGGTGACAAAATCGGCGAAGGCCTTGCCGACGCGTTTGGGAGCATGTTCTCCGGATTCGGCGCGTCGTCTCGCGAAAAAGGCGCTATTGATTTGCAAGTAATCGACCCCGACAAGCGTTTCGTGAAAGTCGAATTTCAGGATGCCAACGGCAAAACCATCGAATCGCAAGGGCAAATGAGCTACGGCGATTTTCATCATTACGGATTGAAAACCGCGCCCTCGGCGGGAACAGAAATGGTGCTCTATTTGGCGACGGCGGACGCTTCCGTCACAGTGCCGTTTAAACTGGAGAACATTCCGCTGCCCTGAGCGCGCGTCGGTCGCACATTAAAAATTCGAAAAAGTAAAATCGTAGTTGACGCACGAGTCGAGCGCCCCTATCAACATTACCGCACTCAACGCCCAGAGGGAAATGTCCAATCGCAAATTACAACGCAGGTCTTTTTTCTACCTCTCATTCGCGCTTTGCCTATTCGGCACCCTGCAGCTCGCGGTTGCTCAACCTCAACCGGGTCAAGTGGTCGGCTGGGGAAATCCCACAATTCCTTACGACGACCCGGGGACTCACTATGTCAAAATCGCCGCCGGCGGCTCCCATACTCTCGCCATCCGCAGCGACGGAACCACTGTCGTTTGGGGTTCAAACGCTTCCGGTCAATCCCGTGGCCTTAATGGGTTGCACAATGCTATCGGCGTCGCGGGCGGACTGGACCACAGCCTCGTCCTGGAAAGCGACGGCACCGTTATTGCCGCGGGACTGAACACTTACGGTCAGGTCTCAGTGCCGGCCGGCGCTAACAACGTCATCGCCGTCGCTGCCGGTGACAGACACAGTGTCGCACTCAAACAAAACGGAACCATCGTCGCGTGGGGCGACAATGTAGGTGCGTCCGTTCCTAACGCGCTGACCATTCCTGGCGCCAATGTCAAAGCGATCGCGAGTGGATCGTTTCACAACCTTGCTTTGAAAACTGACGGCACGATTGCGACGTGGGGTGATAATTTCTATGGCCAATCGACCATTCCGACCAACCTCCCGACCGTTGCTGCGGTTGCCGCCGGTCGCGGACATTCTTTGGCGCTGTTGCAGGATGGAACCGTCGTTGCGTGGGGAGAAAACGACCATGGCGAAGCAACCGTTCCTCAAGGTTTAAGCAATGTTGTGGCCATTGCCGCAGGTTATTACTACAGCCTCGCCCTGAAGCAGGATGGGACCGTGATCGGTTGGGGCACGACTGGGCCGTGCGGATTCCTCGCTCCTTTCCCAAACAACCTCACCAATGTCATCGCCATCGCGGTCGGCGGCAGTCACGCCGTCGCACTTCGTCAGGATGGCTCGATCATCGGATGGGGCGACAACTCTTTGCTGCAAACGATCCCGCCTACGACCCTCAGCGATATCATCGACATTGCCGGCGGAGCTGGCTTCACAATGATGTTGCACGCTGACGGCACCGTCGCCGTGTGGCAAAGCTGCTACGACAGTGGCAACGGCGTGAGGTTTATTCCTTTGGGATTGCAAAACGTGATCGCGATAGCAGCTGGATCCGATCACTGCCTCGCATTAAAACAAGATCGAACAGTCGTCGCCTGGGGCGAGTCCTATGCGCCGGTTCCCCAAAATGCAACAAACGTCGTTGCGATCTCGGCCCGCGACCACTTCAGCCTCGCGTTGCGCCAGGACGGAACCGTCATCGGCTGGGGCTACGGCTTCTACGGTCAGACCAATATTCCGGCTGGCTTAACTAACATCATTGCGATCGCGTGCGGTGGGCGTCATTGCTCAGCGCTCCAACAAGACCATACTCTCGTCGCGTGGGGAGATAACACTTCGGGCCAAATCAACATTCCTTCCGGACTAACGAACGTTGTGGCGATTGCCGCCGGCGGATTGCACAACGTCGCGCTCAAGCAAGACGGCTCTGTAGTCGTCTGGGGCGACAACAACTATGGCCAACGAAACATCCCGGCAGGACTGAACGCCACAATAATCGCAGCGGGAGAACTATACACTATCGCGGTCAAAACCAACGGCTCCATTGTCGGTTGGGGGTATAATGCCGAAGCAGAAACACTCGCGCCCAATCCCGTGTCCGATGTTTTTCGCCTCGCGGCCGGCACCACCCAAAGTCTGGCTTTGGTCCCGCGGCTTGCACTAAAAAATCCGAACTCGCCCCCTGACAGCACATTCCAATTCGATATCAACTCTCAACCATCACGGAATTATATTATCCAACGAAGCGATGACCTTCAAACGTGGACACAACTCACGAATTTAACCACCACTGCCTCTCGAACGACCGTCCATGACTCAACTGCAAACTCTTCTAGCCATCGCTATTACCGACTTGCAACACCCTAACCGCAGCGGACGGCCAGCATTTGCTGACGTGGTGTTCCCAATTCTACCAGAAAGACTGCCACACTTTACTAAGTCGCCGCAGTGTGCGATTCTCCGGTTTGTGGCTTTCAACCGGATGCTATATATATTTCACACTGCCGTCTTTGCATCTCTCTTTGTCTTCGTTGCAAGTTCAACGTTTGGTGACGAACCGCGCGACATTGCTAGTGTCGGGACTATCATCGACCCGGACAACGACTGCACTATTCGCAATTCGTCTGGAAAACTCGTGATCACCGTTCCGGGCAAAGCTCATGATTTCGCCGCGGAATTGGAGCGGTGGAACGCGCCGCGTGTGCTCTCCGATGTCCAGGGCGATTTCACGATCACTGTGAAAATTTCGGGCAAGTTCGCGCCAGCCGACCCTAGCACAATCGACGGACGCAAGGCCTACAACGGTGCCGGAATTCTCGTCGTTGTCGATGACCACAATCATCTCAGCCTCCAACGCGGAACCTTCTCCACTGGCAACGGCTTTCGCCATTATCTCAATTTCGAATTGCGCAAAAACTCCGAGTGCACCGTTTCGAAGTTCGGCGTGGACATCGATAACACGGACGCGTTTTTGCGCCTCGAGCGCGTCGGCAACCAAATCTATGGTCTGACCAGTTCAGACGGTGCCCATTGGCGGTCCTACGAACCGATCACCGTGGATTTTCCGCCCACTGTCAAGGTAGGTGTCGAAGCAATCAACTCCGCGAGCAGCGAGTTTTCGTGTGCATTCGAGGGCTACAAGGTGGTTCAAGCGTCACGCGAACAGACAGCAAAACTGCGCATGTCGCTCGTCGACGCGAAAGGTAAAGTCGTTAAAAACTACACTCAAAATTTCGCCGTCACACCATCCGGCAACAACGTCATGACACTTCCGCTGCCGGGGTCCGTTGGACAGGGCAAATATTCCGTGAAAGGAGAACTCGCGGTCAACGGCGTCGCCGGACAAGTTCCGGCCGGAACCTACACCGTCGCCTCTCAGGCGGTGATTCTATCAGCGGTGAACACCAATGGTTTCGCACTGCAGTTGACTGGCCCGGTGGGATCGAACTTTACGATCGAAGCTTCGCACGATCTCTCTGCAGCCACCAATTGGCAGCCGATTCTTTACTTCACGATGACAAACTCGCCAGCCTATTTCAGCGACCCAACAACCAGCAACTATCAACAGCGCTTTTACCGCGCACTGATGAAATAGTGGTAAAAACTGTAGCAGAAGTCGAAACTCGGCTTACGGTGGAGATTCCGCCTTTGCTTCCGGTTCCTTTTTCACCGCTGGCTTCTTCGGTTTGCGCTTTAGCCCAAGCGTTTTTTCCATGGCGCGCAGATTCGTTTTCTTCGTTTGTACCTCCGAAAAAGTAAACATCACAGACATCACGGAAGGCTTCGGCTTTCGCAACATGAACCAGATCAGATACTCTTTCTCGTCTTCCAGTTCATCTCCGGGCAAACGTTGCAGCACGATCTCCTTCCCTGGCGTAGGAAAGATATGTTCCAAACCCTCGTAGGCCGCCCTTGGTTCATTTTCGTAATCCTCGAACCCCGCCATCGTCTCGTTTTCTCCGATGATGAACCAGTTATATCCGTTACGCGGCGTGCCAAACGCCCATACAAAATCGCCCGGCTTCGCACGTTTCGGCACTTTGAACCTGAATCCGTAAAACCCGACACCCTCCACCGAAACAATCGGTTCCTTCACATCGAGCGTTTGGAAACGGCATCGCCCATCGCTATTAGTCATGGGAGTCAACAATGGAAAGTCCTGAAACACCCGATGCAAGATTCCGTTCCTTTTGCTGACAGAATGTAACAACTCACTGTACTTATCTGCATACGAGCTGGCTGCAACAAACAGTAACGGAATCAGAAGCAGAATGGTCGCGACGCGCCTCTTAAAACGATGGAAACTGCCTTTCATAGGCCGCTGAGCAAATGGAAAAACGCTTTTGTAACCCATACCATTTTTACGATTCTGCGGCATTGTCTACTACGTTCAAGGCAATAACCCAATTTGATCCCCGCGAATGATCTGCGGTTGGATCACAGAGGCCTGATCACTTTACATTGAATCGCACGGCGCGCGACTCGGCAACGGCTACGTTCGGTCCCGACGACACGTCATATCGAAAAAGCGCTGAATAGGTGCCGGGAGCGAGATCAAACAACTGGCCCAAGTCGACGTCATAGGGTCGTTCCAAACCCGGTCTGAGGGCGTAGTAGTGTCGGTTGTTGTTCAGGCCAGATAACTTTTCGGGGAAAGATCGATTTTCCTTAACATCCTTTCTTTTCAAAATTTTGTCATTTGCATCTCTGACCACAATCTTGGTCTCCAACGCATCGCTGCCAAGACGAACAATTTCGTAAGGTGTCGCTACATCCTTATTCGTGACATTTTTGAAAACCAAAGCGGCAATGATGAGTTCACCATGCACGAATTCTTTGTTTTCTAATTCGAGCGACAGTTGATAGCCGCCATTTGGCACGCCCCAATTGCGATCCAAATCATGCTCTGCACCAGCTCTTGCGTATTGAATTTCTTTTCCGGGCACCACAAATTCCACCGGTGGGGTTGTTATTGACGTGCCGATGGAATCGCGACTCGCTCCAACCGAAAACCGAATGGTTACAACGACTCGATATGTCCCCGGGCTCAAATCGTAGAATATTTTGAAGGGCACCTTCCAAGATGACGTTTCGGACGGGTTTATTTCGCCGCTAAAAATCGATTTGAAAATTCTGTTCGGAGTCGGCCGCGGCGTTACCGTGTCGTAACTGCCGTTGGCGCGCTGCCGCTGCAAATCGAGGGAAAGCTCGCCGAAATCAACATCGCTCCCAATCGACAGTTGAATTTGGCCGCGGTTCTCGAGCGTTGCGACCAGGCAAACCCCGTTTTCAGGATCGAGTATCACGTCGGCAGTAGCGCGGACTTTGGCAATGTCTTGGCGAGGACGATAGCGCAGTTCGGGGTGCCCAAGATAGGCGATGCCCCCTAATTCCGACGCGTTAAAGACTGCAGGACCGCGTATCTCAACATCGGTTACTGCCGCGTGTTGTGCTGCACAACCTGTCGCAACGAATACGAACATGGAAACCAGCCGGCAGTATGCGATCAGGTTCTTCATCTAAGTTCCATGGTCTACGCGACTCATCAAACATGATAGGATACACCGCCGGGACCCAAGAGTTCCTGAACTTTTACCGCGGTTGCTCGGACCGCACGCCGGCGCACGAAGGTGATGGCGGTTAATCTGTGGTTCTTTATAGCGCAACGATGTATTTCTTAGCTTATGAACTCAGTGGATCAGTCGCGAGTCCGACCGGCTGCTCGGTTCTTTCACATCACGCGCTTCGCTGCGTCTTGTGCACTCCTGTTTCTGCTTCCCGTCCAAGATTGCAAGGCCAGTCCGCCATCCGGAGTGGATCCTCTGAAAGATATAGTCTCGACGTTCAAACTACCGTGGAAACAAACAAAGCAAACGCTGTATTCGAAAAACGGAAAGACGGTAGTCATCGATGCAAAACGTTGCAGATTCCAATTCAAAAAAGGAAATTTACACCCGATCGAAATATCGGTTTTGGTGTTCGTTAATCCCGCGACTGGAAATGTCTGGGCTGGCCGTGACGTTGATTTCTACGTCGAAACCGATTCCGGAATAATCGGAGGCTGGCTGCCAGATTGTATTTTGCAATGGAGGAAAAGCTTTATTGGAAAGATTAACCCGGGAGAGCGGCTGGATGACATTGCGAAGCGCTTTGCAACGGATAAGACCTACCGTGCGGAGTTAATTACTGACGATGATTTAAAACCAATCGCCGATCTTCGGAACGTTGTGGAGCCGTGGTTTTTTGCCGTGCAAGAAGGAGGTTCGGAACCTCCTACATCGGCTAGATCTAAAAAGTTTCAAATAAAAGACGGTTTGTTACAGATGGATTTGGTTGGGCTATCTGCTGCCAAAGCAACCGTATGGGTCGATTTGGACACCCGAAAAGTGGTTAAAGCTGTGGAAAACGGAAAACAAACCTTCCCAAAAGAGAAACAAAAATAAACTTCCGACGATGGTAGTCATGGACGCAAGTTGGCTTACATGCTGTTCTCGCCTCATCTAAATAGCCGCAGAAATTTGCGCGACGAATTTTTCAACACAGTCCACCGGTTCGTCGCCCACAAACAAAAAACCCCGACAGAAAGCTGTCGGGGTTTTTAAGAAAGATCTGGCGCCAATCTACTCTCGCAGAAGCTATACAACTACTACCATCGGCAAGACTGGATTCGGCGGCCCGTGTTCGGGATGGGAACGGGCCGGATTATTTTGCTCCGACCAATTCGATTCTCAATCCCTTCCCTAATGCCTCGACGACTCGCGCGCCCGTTGAAAGGCGAACGCCTTCGGCGTCATTTTCCAAACGCGAAATGGGTGATTTCCGAGTTCGTGTCAGTCGCGGGTTTTTCCAGCGTCACGCTGGCCTGCTCGCGAGGCTGACGCAATATTAGCCCGATTTTGAATTCCTGGTAGCCAGCTTCAAAATTTTCGGCGAACGCACGGTCAGCACGCTTGCATTTTTCAATATACTTTTCGAGATCGTCTTTCATGAAAAAATTGAGAGCTTATGGTGAGTTATTCATTCTTCACTTTGGGCAGCATCAAGGTGAATCCCGCCTGGGTAAAGTGGTGGTCGGTGGTAAACGCCTCCCGGATACCAAGCTCGCGCATCAAAATAAAACTTGTGCAATCCGTGAACGACCACTCCTTGTCGTCGTATCGCGAGAAAAGTTCAATGGCACGATTAAAACGACTCGAATCCATCCACTCGATCCTCAACGCTGTGCTCTTCGTGATACTGTTCAGAAAATCTACCGCTGCAGCATGGCTGTGCCGCACGAGTAACAGCGTCGCCGTTTCATCCACAACATAGTCAGTGCTAACAAAGCGTCGGCGCTTGCGCACCAGATTGCTTT
>JAICXV010000094.1 GCA_025934545.1 Verrucomicrobiia bacterium | reverse complement strand
GTCGAGGAAATATTTTTGGAGTTCTTTTGCGTCATTCGGTCCGTGCAGGGACGGCGGGGGCGGCGCGGTTTGAGCGGTATACCAACCGACAGTAGCGAGTGTGGCCGCGATGATGAGGAAAACGGTGATGCGACGTTTCCAGGTGGTCAATCCGCGCTCGGTCAGTCCACTGACGACGAACGAACTGCCGATCGAATGGAAGCTCATCGTCGCGAAAACAATCCACCATCCCAACACACGAATAATCGGATTGCTGCCGCCCCAGGCGCGGCCAAAAATTGTAATCATGATCGCGCTGAGCAGGATCATGAGTTGTGTGCGGAGCAATTTGAAATTGATGAGCGCACGACGGCTGATCGGCGCGGGAAATAGAAACGCGATTTCCGCTTCAGTAAAGACGAGGCCGGCGCGTTCGGCGGGGAAAATCCATTTCAAAAGGAACAGCACAAAAATGACCGCTGTCCCTATCGTGTGCATAAGAACGGTTGTTTCCGGCGATGGTTGCCATGCGGGAATGCCGCCCTGCCGCCCCGTGGTCGCGCGCATGTTGACGAATAAATAAAAATAAGCGACGCCAACGATCGCTCCAAAAAGATATTTCGGTTGGCGCAATCGACGGAAACGCGTGAGGAGCACGTTCCTCCAACTGTTGTATGTGTAAAAGGCGAACGCTTGAAGAATCATGGCGTGCCTTTCTGCGATGGAACCGGCGGCGGCGTCGCGGCAGGGCGGGCGTTGGTTGTTTCTTCGGTGACGCGGAAGAAAACTTCTTCGAGGTTCGCGCCTTCGGGCAATTCAGAAAAACGTTTACGGACATCGGCGAGGCTGCCATCGACGATTTTGCGGCCGTTCTTCAAAATCAAAACATGCGAGCAAACTTCTTCCAGCAAATGCAGCAGATGCGAACTAATAAGAATTGCCGCGCCGGCGCGGGCGCGTTTCAAAATCGAATCTTTCATACGACGAATGCCGATTGGATCGAGGCCCGTGAGCGGTTCGTCGAAGAAGATCACTTGCGGCGCATGCAGCAGACCGCACGCAATCATCAATTTTTGTTTCATGCCGCGCGAAAGTTCGCTGGGCAATTTGTCCGCTTTATCAGCTATCTCGAGTTCTTCGAGCAAAGCGCGGCCAAGCGGTTCGTAGTTGTGCACGTTATAGATGCGCGCGGTAAAGGCGAGGTGTTGGTTGACGGTCAGGTAATCGAACAAGCGCGGTTCATCGGAAAAAAATGCGAGACGTCGTTTGGCTTCGACGGTTTGCGAAGCCATGTCAAAGCCGCAAACGCGAATCGAACCGCGCGATGGCGGGATAATTCCCGCGAGGCAGCGCAACGTTGTCGTTTTGCCCGCGCCGTTTGGGCCGACCAGGCCGATCACTTCGCCGGGGCGCACGGAGAATGAAAGATCGGTGACGGCGGGAAAATCGCCATACAGTTTGGTGAGGCCGTCGACGGAAATGAGAGCGTCCTGGACTTGCGGGATTTGTGTTAACACCGGCGGCAACGTTTCCATGGCGGAAAAGTTACAAAGTGGCGAGGTCCTTAAACAGTATAAATGCGTCGTCCGATTGTAATGGAGGGTCGAGTGTATAGTTGTTTGCCCCACCGGAAAAAACAGGTTGGCCCGCGTTGTGGTTACTAAAAGTGCCGCGAGAGTTGGTGTGTCTTCTTTAAACATCAAGGAATCAGGAGAATTGTATTTATGGCTGATGAGAAAAAAACGAATCGGAAAACAGATGCTAATCGGGATCCTATTACGGGCGCTCCGGGGTCGCATCCGGTGGGAACGGGTGTTGGCGCGGCGGTTGGCGGCGCGGCCACAGGTGCGGCTATTGGTAGTGTAGCCGGTCCAGTCGGAACGGTTGCCGGAATTATCGGCGGAGCAGTTGTCGGCGGTCTGGCCGGCAAGGGCATCGCGGAAAAAATCGATCCGACTCGCGAAGATGCTTACTGGCGCGAGAATCATGCGACGCAAACATTTGGTCGCGAGCGTCCCTATGACGAATACAGTGATGCTTATCGCACCGGTTATACGGGTTACGACCGTTACGGTCGCCAAGGGCGGACGTTTGAAGATTCGGAAGCGGATTTGCGGCGCGAATACGAACAGAACGCGAAGTCGTCGACGTTGGGTTGGACCGAGGCGCGGGCAGCAGCGCGCGCGGCATGGCATCGCGTTCGCGGAAATTCGCAAACGCTGGTTGGTTATGAAGTCCAGGACTCGTCCAATACGAAAATCGGCACGGTCAATAATTTGTGGGTGAACGACAACGGACAACCGACCTTCCTGGGCGTGAAGACCAGTTGGGTGTTGGGAAAGAATCATATTGTTCCCGCGCAGTCGGCGACGGTGAATGACGCGTCAAAAGTTGTTCGGCTGCCGTTCGCGGAAGAAAAAATCAAGGACGCACCGACGTTCGAGGCAGGCGGCGATTTGAGCGACACCGACGAACGAACTATTTGTTCTTATTATGGCGTGCCTGCTCCGAGTTCGGCGGAAGACACTGGCACTGCTGCACGTTTTGAAACGGATTCCGGCAAATTACGCCAGGGCGCTCAGCCTTATGAACCGAAGGAGCGCAGCCGGCGGTAGAAATTAACGAGCGGATCTAACAAGTTTGGCAACCCCTCTTTCTTCAAAAGGAGGGGTTTTTTGTTTTTGAAGGGAACGGTGCGTTCTTCGAAGCGGCATGTCGGCTATCTAACTGACTCGTCGCCAATCAGTTATTCCCCTATGACAACTTACTATTGACTCATTTCGCTGAAACGTATATACAATGTAATTACAAAGCATAGCAAATTGATTTACAGAGTATGGATTTTGACTGGAACAATCCGCCGTTCAATTTGAACCGTTCGCTGAATATTCAAGCGATTGAAGAATCTTTCGAAGATCCGTTTGCGGTTCGCCTCCTTCCTGACTCTCCGCGCTTTTCTGTCCAGGCCCGTTACTTCAATCTCGGCATGACCAACGATGGCACCGGGATTTTCAGCGTCTACCGCACGAACGGCAAACAAGTGAAAATTATTTACGCGCGCCCGTTCGAGCAGGAAGAGCAATTTTTTTATCAACGAAAACTTAATCAAACGCTCGCATCGTGATGAAAATATCAGTAAACATTCCGGCCCTTGCTGGCTGTAAGCGGACAATCCGCATCGTCACCGCAGCGGTCACAAATATATGAACGCGATTGCAAACTGGGAGGAAGTGCCGATCTTCGACCGCGAAGAGGCTGAAGCCGCCTATTGGGCGGAGAACCGTTTGGAAACGCGATTGATGGATTCGTCGGTTGCGACGAGCGAATTGTCGGATTCAGTGACGATCACGTTGCGGATGGATCCGCGCATGCTCGCGCGCATCAAGCGCATCGCCCGTTCTCGTTACCTGAATTATCAAAGCATGATCAAACAATGGTTGAGCGAACGGATGGAGCAGGAGGTTCGCGATCAACGGGTCAATCGTTCCCAAAATGGATAACGCCATGAAACGCATCAAACACCGGACTGCAAACGCCGAACTTCAAAACGGTGCTTTTACTCTCATCGAAATGTTGGTGGTGATTGCGGTCATCGCGATCCTCGCGACGTTGATTGCCGGCGGCGCACTGCGCGCCTACGAAGCGCGGAAGATTTCGCGCGTTGATACGGAAAAGCACCGGCTAATTAATGCGATTGAGGCGTATCAGCATCAAATGGGTTCGTTCCCGCCGGATAATGGCAGGTTGACGAAGGTTTCGGATCCGGATCGTATTTATGCGGCCACGAACCAATTATTTTACGAGCTGACTGGCCCCACGTATGACGCCAAGAAAGTCGGATACGTGTCGTATGACACAAGTTTCATTAGTTCGATCAACTACTTTGCGGCATTTAACCGCGAAGGTGTCGCCAATTCCATCGAGCCCAGAAAGTTTTACAACCCGCCTCCAAAAGCGGCGGATTACAAAAGTAATTATGTTGATAGCGCCCCCGACGCCAACGTGTTGATCGTGCCGGTGGATTTGGTGCCGAATGCGATTAACGCCTGGCGTTACGATTCTTCTTCGACGAACCGGCACAACACCGATTCGTTTGATGTTTGGGCGGTTTTTAAAGTGGGCGATAAAATTGTGACCAATGGTAATTGGTAATGAGAACCAGAATGAACAAAGCGGGCGGTGAGGTCAGTATTCGCTGGAGAGATTCGAAACCAGCGAACATTGAACTTCCAACGTCCAACGTCCAACGTCCAAAAGGATGTTCGAAAGGCGTTGTTCAAAGTGGGGCGTGTGTTTCGAAGTCTTCTTTGGAGATTGGTATTTGGAATTTGGAACTTCGCGTTCGACGGGCGTTCACGCTGATTGAACTGATGATCGTCGTCGGTATCATCAGCATATTGGCAGCTATGACGCTTTCGGCGTTAGCCGCTGCGAAACGCACGCACCAAATCGCCATGGCGCATTTGGAAATGCAGGGCATTGAGGCTGCATTGATGTCGTATCAAGGCGCGTATGGACGATATCCAACACCAACTACTTCACTGAACGGCGATTTTACTTATGGGCCCAGCGGAATAGGCAGCACGGTGGGAACCTTTACGGCAAACAATTCGGAGTTAATAGCTGCTTTGATGAATCTCGACCAACTTAGCAATGCGAAGCATGTCCTCAATCCGAGGAACTTGTCTTTTTTCACTCCTTCAACACGCGCCCGTTCCACGAACGATGCTGGGCTTGGGCCGGACCAGGTGCTTCGTGACCCGTGGGGTAATCCTTATGTCATCACGATTGACTACGACTACAATGGCCAGTGCCAGGACGCGGTTTACAGCAACGCGGCGGTGTCGAGTGATCCGAGCAATCCAACCGCTGGCTACAAAGGTCTTTTCCGATCGGCAGCAGGAGGGTCATATCAATTGGCGGCGCCCGTAATGATTTGGTCTCTTGGGCCGGATGGGAAGGCGAGCGTTTCTGCGTCTGCGATCTCAGGCGTAAATAAAGATAACGTGTTGAGTTGGTCGAAATGAAATTCAACGTCTCAAATACTAATTTGAAGTTGCTGCTCAAGCAGAAGTGCGCACGTGCGATCCGGGCCTTCACGCTGATCGAACTGCTTGTCGTCATTGCGATCATCGGGTTGCTCGCGGCCGTGGCGTTACCGCATATGGGCGGGATGACCAAGTCCAACAGCATGACTGTGGCCACGCGGCAGATGCTGGACGATGTGGCGTTGGCGCGGCAAAAGGCGTTGCTCAATCGCACGACAGTTTACATGGTTTTTTTGCCGCCGAATTTTTGGGACCCGCCCAATGATGTTGCGTTCGCGAACCTGACGACGATGGGTTTCAATCAGGTCACCAATCTGTTCACCGGCCAGTACACGATGTATGCGTTGATCAGTTTGAAAACCGTGGGCGATCAGCCGGGCCGTTCTTATCCGCGATATCTCACGCCGTGGCGCCGGTTGCCGCAAGGAATTACCATTGCTCAAGAAAAGTTTCAGCACCAGATGTTCGTCATTGATCCACCGGTTAATCCTATCAAATCGTTTACGATAAATCCGTTTGGGACAAACGCGTTCCCGTTCCCGTCGATTGAGGCAACCGCAAATGTTGATCCGAAGTTTTATTTCAAACTGCCTTACATCGCATTTACGCCGACCGGAAGTCTTGCTCCGACGCCGGTGCAGACAAATCAGGATGATTACATTCCGTTGACGCGCGCCAGCGTTATTTATCCGGTCGATGCCAATGGCGTTCCGCAATTGACCGGAGCGAACTGGCTCGAAGTACCGCCGGGCAGCTCCACCAACGACTATCATCTCGTCCATATCAATTGGTTGACCGGTCGCGCCAAGCTGGAGCGAAAAGAAATTCAATAACCGGATGAAAACAGATACACAACGAATGAGGAGAGCAGGGGAACAGAGCGGCATCGGTGTCCATCGGTGTCCATCTGTGCTTAAGAGTGGTTTCACAATGATCGAGATCGCGATTTCGCTCGCGGTCATTGGTTTTGCGCTCGTGGCGATTATTGGAATTTTACCGATGGGCTTGAACGTTCAAAAAGACAATCGCGAAGACACGATTGTCACGCAGGACGCGCAGTATTTTATCGATTTGATTCGATTTGGCCGCCAGGGCAGAACGCCGGACCAAGGCAAAGCGCTGGACTTTCTGACGAATTACGTCGAGTCGATTACGATTACGAAAATCGTGGACCTCAAGACGAACTCGCAAACGTTTACATTTAACCAGGCACCGATGACCAATGGACAGGTCATCATGGACCTGCTTTGCACGCCGCGTTACGAGTCATTTATGGCCAGAAACGGTGTTCTCGTTGGCATCGCTACCAATATTGTCACGGCGAACGTTCGCGCTATGGGTGGTTCAGCGTTGGAGCAGAACCAATCCGCGTCGTCGGCCAACGGCACGGCCAGCCAGGTTGCATTCAAATATCAGATGGACGTGCAATTGGTGCAATACAGCACCACGCCGCTCTACACCGATTATTATTCGACGAATTTATTGTGGGCCAATCCCAATTCGGTCACCAACCCGCTCGCGATGAATCAGCTTCATATGTTGCAAAACAATCTGATGGAATTGCGCGTTATGTGCAGTTGGCCGTTGCTTCCCAATGGCAAAACCGGACCGAACAAACGCCATTTCCGTTCGATGATCAGCGGACAATTGCATCGCGCGCGCGACGGCAGTGGAAATTTCTTCGACGCCGATCCGGGGACGGACAACTTTCACCTCTATTACATCGACCCGCAAAGCTTCGTCAATGCGACGAACATCGGCACCAACACGTTAATTAATTGAAGACGAGAGACCATTTTATTTCAGAGAGCGACGCGCCAGTGGCCGGAACGTTGGGTTCGCCAACGCGCTCCACCTCCGGGTTGACGCTTTTGGAAATGCTGGTCGCGACAACGTTGCTGGTCATCATCGTGCTCGGTTTGACGGCGATGTTTCTGCAAACCCAGAAAGCGTTTCGCGGTGGGTTTACTCAAACGGACGTGTTGGAAAGCGGGCGCACAGTTGTCGACATGATTTCGCGCGATTTCCAACAGATGTCCGACGCGCAGGACCCAAACATTACGAACTTTTTCTTTCACTCCTTTGGACCACCGTTGATCCAAACCGATGGACAGAATTCCCGCGAAAACTTTTTCTCGGACGTGTTTACTCTGCAACGCGTCAATACCACATGGTACGGCGTCGGCTATGCGATCAGTAACGCGATTGGCGGGGCTTCGTCGCAATCGCTCGTCGGCACATTGTATCGATTCACCTACCAGACCAATGGCGCGCCGACGGACAATCCTTGTTTCCAATTTGTGCAGTTCAGCAACAACCAGAATTATGATACGAACCATTTTTATCGGTTGATCGATGGCGTCGTTCATTTCCGTATTCGCGCCTTCGATGCTTTTGGACAGGAAATGACCAATAACGAGACCGCAGCGGCGGCCGATT
>JAICXV010000668.1 GCA_025934545.1 Verrucomicrobiia bacterium | reverse complement strand
TGAATTGGGCGAAGATTTCACAGATGAGGCCAAGCGTTACGGCTGGCAGGGATTGCTCATGGTCGATGGTCCACCGGACGAACCGGAATTGGATTTTCAATTTGGGCAGTTGATTGCCGGCAACGGGTTTTTGCGCCAGGCGTCTGAGTTTTTCTTGCGTCGCATTGCTTTGCGGCCGACGGATGCCGAAGCCGAAATCGCGATGGCCAAGTGTTATGTTGATATGGATCAACCGGATGACGCGTTGGCCATGCTCAAACAAGCGCGCGGTCACGTCAACGCAACCAATGTCGATGAACTGACGCGGGTGGAAGCGCTGGCTTATATGGGCAAACAAGAAGATCGCCACGCCGAAGAATTGCTCAAGACAGCCGCCGCCAGGAATGACAACACTACGGGCAGCCGACTGGCGATGCTGGCGGAATTTTACCGTGTCACCGGATACAATGCATTGCGCGCGGGAAGAACAGCCGACTCCAAAACACAGTTTAATAAAGCGCTCGCGACGTTGGACCAGCAACTGCGCTGGTTATCCTCCGCAGACCGGATTCACACCAGCAGCGCGGAAACGGCTGATGTCTTGATGCGCAAGGCCGAGATTCAAATGCAAATTGGTGGTTATAGTGACGCCATCGCCAACTTGAACAAGGCACTCGATCTGCAACCGGAAAATCCGCGCGGGCTGATGAATCGCGCGATCGCCGAACTGCAAGCGGGCAAATACGACGATGCCAGGCGCGATTATAAACAACTCGACCAAATCCTGCCGCAGCCGAACTTTGCTGTTTACTACGGGCTTGGCGAAATTGCTTCAAAAACGAACGACCGCTCGAGCGCTATCAAGAATTTCAAGAAGTATCTCAAATACGCGCCGACAAACTCGGACGAGGCCAAGCAAGTCCGGGAACGTCTCCAAAAACTGGAGAACGGCGCTTAGGCCAGTGAAGAGTGAAAGTGAAACAGCACTCCGAGTTACTCACGTCATTACCCGTCTGATCGTTGGTGGCGCGCAGGAAAACACGATCGCCACGGTCCTGGGCTTGAATAGCACGCGGTTCCAAGTTGGTCTTATCAGCGGCCCGACGAGCGGTCCCGAAGGCTCGTTGGAATCTGCGTTCGCTAACGATCGATCCCTGCTGCGCCTTGTTCCATCGCTGGTTCGCCCCGTTCACCCGCTCAAAGACTTACTCGCGCTTTCGCAACTGACAAAAACTTTTCGCGAGACGAAACCTGACATCGTTCATACACACAGCGGCAAAGCAGGAGTCATTGGACGGCTGGCGGCGAAACGAGCCGGTGTTCCAATTATCATCCACACCATACACGGACCATCATTCGGCAATTTTCAGGGAACACTGGCGAACCTTGTGTTCAAACAAGCTGAACGGATGGCGGCAAAGGCGACGACTCATTTTATCACGGTCGCCAATGCGATGGCGGAGCAATATCTTGCGGCTGGGATTGGCAGGCGCGATCAATACACGCGTATTTTTAGCGGCTTTCCGCTCGAACCATTCGTCCGGTCGCAAGCCGATCAAAAGTTGCGTGCTGACTTAGGCATTAAACCGGGCGATTTCGTGCTGGGAAAAATCGGGCGACTGTTCGAGTTGAAAGGTCACGACGATTTGCTGGATGTTACACCGGAGTTGGTCAAGCGCGTGCCGAATATCAAATTCCTGTTTGTCGGAGGCGGTGAATGGCGTGAAAGGCTTGAGAATAAAGCGCGCGCGCTCGGAGTCCGCGAACGGGTTGTCTTCACGGGCCTGATTCCTCCGGCAGACATCCCTCGCTATGTCGGCAGCATGGATGCACTGGTTCATCTTTCGCGCCGCGAAGGTTTGCCACGCGCTTTGCCGCAAGCGCTGGCCGCAGCAAAGCCCGTCGTGGCTTATGACTGCGATGGCGCGCGCGAAGTTTGTTTCGATAATGAAACGGGATTTCTGGTGCGACCAGGAGATCTGCCAACGCTCGTCGAACGAATTGAAACACTCGCCGGCAATGAAACGTTGCGACGCGACTTCGGCGCGCGCGGCCAAAAGTTTGTCCTCGCGAATTTTTCTGTCGAACAGATGGTACGGCAGATCGCAGAATTGTACGAACGATCCAGCAGGTTACGAACCTGCACCACGTAAATGCGCTTTCCCATCAATGTTTACGTAATTGCCGCGGTCAGTGCGGTGATAGTCAGCGGATTGTCGCTGCCGTTGTGGCGACGGTGGTGCGAACGGCGCGGGTTGGTCGATGATCCGGGGCATCGGAAAATTCATAACGCGCCGATTCCACTGGCCGGCGGCTTGTCGGTTTTCACCGGCATCCTTTTACCTCTGCTGGCCGGTATCGTCGTCGGGTTG
>JAICXV010000340.1 GCA_025934545.1 Verrucomicrobiia bacterium | reverse complement strand
GTTGACGTCGCGGTGGTTCGCACGTTCCCAGCGTCTGCGCCGTTGACGGTCCATCCAACTTTGGTTGGCTCGCCGACGCTTTGCTATTGGACCAACCTCGTTTCACTGGTGCCAGGCACGAATGTTTTCGATGCGATCGTGACCGATGCCGCCGGAGTGACCGCGACAAATACGGTGGCGGTTTTCCTGCGCACGCCGTCAGTTCTTCACGTCACCACGACTGGCTATGGCACGGCGGCCCCGCTGCCTCCATCACAGTTCGGTGTTGCGACAAATAACGCGACGCTCGATATCGGACGCAACTATCGCATCGTCGCCAAACCGGCGCGCGGAAACACCCTTTCGAATTGGGTCGATGGAACGGGCACAGAACTTTCGACCAGTGCCACACTCATTTTCCGCATGCAGAACAATCTGCAACTCACCGCGAATTTCGTGACAAACCCAATCGTCGCGAACAATGCCAGCGGCGTCTACAACGGTCTGTTTTATGAAACCAACGAAGTCCGCGTGAAATCAGCCGGAGCGATCTATAATTTGATCGTGCGCACAGACTCGGTTTTCTCCGCGACGGTGAAGCTTGATGGCCGCAATTATGTGATCTTCGGCCAATTCGACAGCCACGGCGATGCTTCGCCGAACATCAGGCGCATTGGCAAGACGACGATTGCGCTGAAGCTGCATCTGGATTGGAACGCGAAACAAATCACGGGAACGGTGACTTCTCCCACGCCGGACGCCTGGACATCCGTCTTGCTGGCGGACAAAGCTCCGTTCAGCGCAGGCAATCGGATGCCGAATGCCGGCCGTTACACTTTGACCGTGCCACCGGTCAACGATGGCTCTGATTCGCCCGGCGGATACGGTTTTGGATTCGTGACCACCACGTCGCTCGGAACGATTTCGTTCAACGGCTCGCTCGCTGATGGCACTGCGGTTTCGCAAATCGTGCCAATGTCGCAACAAGGTTATTGGCCGCTTTTCATCCCGCTCTACGGCAATCGCGGTTTGATCTCGGGCTGGGTGAGTTTTTCGAATGGCTCGCCGAGCGGCAACGTGAGTTGGATCCGACCAGCCGGCAATTTTGTGCCGGGTTATACCGGTGGTTTCACGAACGACACGACTATTTTCGGTTCGCCGTTCATGGTGACGACGCCGTCTCTCAATCCTGGCGACGGTTCGATGGACATTGGCTCGCCGACGCTGACGTTCCCTTACGCGGTCAGTAACAATAACGCGATTGTGGAGCTTTCGGGTGGTCCGACTAATTATCTCTCGGGTTCGATCAGCGCTGGTTCGGGAGCAGTCACGGTGACCTACCGCCCAACAGGCGCGGCGGCCAATCAAACGGCTCGCGGCGCAATCTTGCAATGGAACGGCGCGGCGTTCGGCTACGGTTTGTCGAACAACGTCAGCTACCCGCTGCACATGCATTAACGAACCGGATAAAACGGCTTGGGAATGACGTTGCCCGGAAAATTCGTTTCATCACTCAACAACGCCGCAACATTTGCGTTCGTTAATATCGCCGAAATCGTGGTCGGCTTCCCATCCAGAATCGCGGATTGTTGCACCAGACGAATTCCGTGGCTGTAATCGGCCCAGGTATTTGCGTGACCATTGTAAATCGGCTGGATCGCTTTGCCATCTCCCTTGTGCCAGCCGTAAATCACAACCGGCGTCGAAGCGCGCGTGTGCAGGTTCGCATAGATCAAAGGCGAGATGACGACGTCCTTTTTGTCGCCCGCAACCAACTCGCCAAGAGGATGAGCTGAAACCACCGCCAAACGTTGACCTCGCACGGTTTCGTTGTGAGCTTCGAAGACGGGAACCGTAATCATCTTCGGCGTGGCGGGAATGGGCGACGGCGGCAATTTCACCTGGGCCGCTTTCCAAATTTCGTCCGACATTTTCCGAGTCGGTAAACTGCAATCGAGAAAATTGGCGACGCGTTGGGCCAACATCGGTGTCATCGGCGTGAGCAAATAATCGGCATCGGTCCCGAGCGCGAAGTAATCGGGCGCGACAAAATATTGCACGACGTGTTTTGCGCCGTTGATGGTTGCGGTATTGGTCACCGCGACCAGCTTCCGCAAGAAAGTCGGAATGTTCCCGTTGATGACTTGTTGGAAAATGTATTCTTCGCGCTCGCTCAGCGGCATCGGCGTCATCACTTTTACCAACTGCTCGCGCGCCGGTGCATTCGTCGCGCGCGGCGGAAGGTTAAGAACTTGCGCCGAGCACGTGTGCACGACCGCAATTAAAAGCAGAAATGCAATTCGCATTACTTCGCGGGGCGTTCTCGGGTCAGGCCAATCCGTTTCCAGTCGAACAATTCGCCAGGGTCGGTTCGCCGCGCGCGCCCTGCCCATTCTTCGTGGCCGATAATGTGATAGCGGTCGAACGCAATCGCCGGGTGGCGCGAGCGGATTTGTTTAATCAGTTCGTTCAACGCCGTATATTGCGCATCGGAAAAACCGACCCATTCCGGATGCTTCGTTTTGAACGCGTCGTATTTCTCTTTCGTCATGCCGAACAGTTTCATGTCGTTCGGCGAGCCGATGGCAAACATTTCAATGCCGATCGATTTTTGGTTCATCCCGGGAAATTTGGGATCCCATTCGAGACGGCCTTTACCCGCGTGCCACGCAACACGATCTTCGGGAACAAGGCGATATACTGTGCCATCTCGCGCAATCAGATAGTTGGCGCTCGCCGGTGCTTTCTCAAAAATTTCGACTTGGCGATTGATGTTGTACGGATCGTCAGGATGAGCGATGACATCCGAACAGAAATGAAGAACGAGATGGTCGACGACGACTCCAGCAGGCCGGGTCGACGATTGTTTCAGCATCCAATGATCGACGAATTTCAGCGCGGCGTATGCGCTGGTCGTGATCGCCAGAAGTAGACAGCTTACGAGAATGCGGTTTCGTGCCATGGCGTCATTAAGCGCTAAAGAGGCGACGAAATCAAATCGTGTGGCGCCCACTCCGCCGGGCGAGACGCCCGGCTCTACGTCAGGCGAGGACGCCTGACTTTACAGCCATTCGCGAATCTTCTCCTGGTATTTGTTGTAAACAAATCCCAACGCCAGCAGCACGACGCCGAGCGCAAGGAGGCTGAGAATTCGATAGATCGGTTCGAGTTTCCAAACGTCGATGACGACGCGACCTAACGCGAAGGCCAAGACGGCTAAACCAATCCAGCGATTCATCCGCTCGCGCACGACAATACCGACCGCAATGGCGACGAGTGCAAGGCCCGCCCATGCAGCGGTCAGGTAAACGTCGCCGCCGGAAATTTGGATGACCCAACGCGACGTGAACAACCACAGCGAGAGCAGCGCCGCAACAATCATTCCGGTGCTCCATTCGTCTGGGATTGGGAAGCGAGCGGGGACGCGACGCACAACTTGTTGCAGACCGAGCAGTGTCAGAATGAACAGCAAATCCGGAAAATAAATTTCAGGCGCTGGTTGAATGTGTGCGTAGAACAGTGTCGCCAGCGCAGCTGCTAAATACACTCCCCCAAACGCCGCGACCATCCGGCTGCTTTTCCATGCCGTCGCCAAAAAGATCGCGACGCCAGTGAGGCCGAGAACCCAGACGCGTTCGCGGGCCGGAATATATTCGTGCACCCACCAGAGCGACATCAGCACGGCAATCGCCAGATAGACCACACTGACTTGCGGGACGTTTTCCTTTGCTTCTTCTGGCAGACGTTCGAGGAATAGTTCGCTGATTACCCAAACCATCGCGACGATAACAATCATCGGAACCAGCGCCAGATACCAATCCGGTTTGCCGGTGAGCAATTGGCGCACAAATTCGCCGCCGCTGATGACAAGAAAACATTGCGCCGCCGCGGCAAGAAGCCATGCGCGCGTGGCCAGACCGTAAATCGTGAGTGCCAACGCGAGCAAGCTGGTGAACATCAACCAGAAGCCCGGCTGAAATTGTGGCTGCAACCAAGTGTAAACGACGGCCATCACCGCCAGCGCGTAAACCGCTTGCAAACCCTGTCGTCCGCTCGATCGCATTTTGATTCCCTTTTGCCATTGCCACCAGTGGCTCGCCGCGACGGTTGCGACAATAATTATTACCGGATGCCACCATGCCGTCGGCTGTTTGGTCGTGGTCTGCACGACCCATAAGCCTTGCGCCGCGAGCAAATACATTTGGCCGAGCAAAACGACTTCGGGAATTCGCAGCAGGTAAAAGACGCACGTTACGATGACCGCGCCGATGGCCAGG
>JAICXV010000419.1 GCA_025934545.1 Verrucomicrobiia bacterium | reverse complement strand
GCGCGTCACTTCAGACGCGAACGCCGAGAGCTGGTCCACCATCGTATTGACGGTGCGGGCGGTGCGGGAAAATTCACCCTCCAGTTTGCGGCCTTCGATATCGACCGCCATCGTCTGCGAAAGGTCGCCTTTCGCGACAGCGCCGATGACGCGCGCCGTTTCGGAAATAGGATGCGCCAAACAATTGATCAAAGTGTTGACTGAATCGACGCGTTGCGCCCATTCGCCAGTCACGTGACCCGTGGCAAGACGCTCATTGATTTTACCTTCATGACCGACCAATCGGCTGATGCGGTTGAGGTCGCGGGTCGATTGCGACATGATGTCAGCCACGTCGTTGAACGCTTCGGCGACTTTCCCGCCAACGCCGATCCAATGCACCGGCAGGCGCACGGAAAAATCACCGCGCTTGATCGCGACGAGCGCCGAAAGCAACTGGCGATGATCCAAATCATCCGGATTAAATGGAAATCCGTCGGGGACGGCTCGGGCGCGATGCGGATTGTCGTCGCCGCGATTTCCATTTACGCCATTGCCGTTGCCGTTTGCGGCGCGCGTGCGGCCGTTGGCGGAAGAAGAATGGATGGTTGCGGAATCGAGTTTCTGTTGAAGAGCCGGTTTTGCGGAGATGGGGACAATGGTTTTCGGCTTCTTCCCATTTTTGGAGGTCGCTAAATTTGGCATAATCGGGGTACAGTTCTACGTCTGTTGATTATTAAGGAACTAATCGCGAAAACATATCGGGCAGCTCACGACCCTTTTCTTGGTATGTTCCTGTTTTGGAAACTCAGCTTTTCTCTGATGCGCAACAATGTTTCCCCGCGCACGATTTAAAGTTTTAAAAATTATATTTTGAACCGATCGTTTCGTGCTTCGAATTCCGATTTCGCATTTCAAATTTTCGCAAAGGTTGCTTTGCTTTCCTCCACGCCTTACAGTCAATCAAGATATGGGCCAGCGACGTGAAGCGCGTGAACGCGCAGTGCAATTTTTGTTTCAGCACGACCTCAATCCACCGGCAAACATGGATGAGGCGCTCGACCATTTTTGGGAATCACAACGCGCTCCGGCCATCGCCGAAGAAAAAGGCCCGGCCACATGGGGCCAAAAAATTGAATTGCCTCCCGTGAGCGCCGAAGAAACCGCGACGCGCCTCTTCGCTGACAAATTGATTCGGGGCGTGGTCGAACATCGCAATGATATCGACGCAAAAATTAAAGGGCACGCCGAACATTGGGACCTCCATCGCATGGCGGTCGTTGACCGGAACATTCTGCGGCTGGCTCTTTACGAAATGCTTTATCGCGAAGACATCCCGCCGGTCGTCAGCATCAACGAAGCCGTCGACATCGCCAAAAAATTTTCCACCCAGGACAGCGGAAAATTCGTCAACGGAATCCTCGACAAAGTGAAAGGCGAGCTGATGCGGCCGGCTCGTATTGTGAAATAGCCGCATGTTCGCCGACCTGCATCTCCACACAAATTTCTCCGACGGCACGTTCACGCCGGAAGAGTTGGCGGAGCGCGGCGCAAAAGCAGGCCTCGCCGCGATGGCCCTGACCGATCACGACACCGTCGAAGGTTGTGCGCGCATGGCCGCGGCGTGCTCCGAGAGGGGCATCCGTTTCATCACCGGCACCGAACTCACCGCCGAACTCCAAGGAAACGAACTCCATCTGCTCGGCTATTTCATCGACATCGACAATCCGACGTTGCTCGGCGAAATGAAAAAGTTTCAAGCCGTTCGTCAAAGTCGCATCCACGAAATGGTTAAACGTTTGAACGACCTAAACATTCCGTTGCGCGCCGAAACCGTTTTCAAAGTCGCCAATTGCCAATCACCCGGGCGCCCTCATGTCGGTCGCGCATTGGTGCAGGAAGGTTTTTGCACGAACATGGACGAAGCCTTCGATCGATTTTTAAAAAAACATCGGCCCGCATTCGTTCCGAAGATGCGCGTGTCCGCCCTCGACGCAATCGAACTTATTCATCAGTCCGGCGGGCTCGCCGTTATGGCGCATCCCGGTTTAACTCGGAGCGACGAATTAATCCCACGCCTCGTTGATGAAGGGCTCGACGGCATCGAATGTTTTCACACCAAGCACTCGGCTTCGACAAGCGATCATTATTTGAAAATTGCCGCGCGCTATAATTTATTAATTACTGGCGGCTCTGATTGTCACGGTTTCAGCAAAGGCAAACCGCTCATCGGTGGTGTGAAACTTGCCGGTGAACATCTCCAGAAACTTTTAGATGCGCACCAGCGGCGCAACGATCGTGTAAACCGTCAGTAATCGGGCAATTCCACGGAACGGACTACAGACCAATGTTAGGCTTATTTAAAAAATTCAAAGACGGCTTACAAAAGACCCACTCCAAGCTGTCCCACGAAATCAAACGCATCGTCACCGCTTCGCCGAAAATGACTTCGGCGACGCTCGAAGATTTGGAAGCCGCGTTGATCGCCGCTGACCTTGGCATGGCGATGACCACCGAAATCATTGCTGCGGTAAAGAAAGGTTATGAAACCCAGGGCAGCACCGGCCTCGATGTCTTCGCCATCGCCAGCGCTGAAGTTACGAAAAGTTTATCGAGCATCGATGCGTCATTGAAAAAGCTCCCGGGCCTCACCGTCGTGTCAGTCGTCGGCGTCAATGGCACCGGTAAAACCACCTCCGCCGCGAAACTTGCCTATCGTATTAAGCAGTGTGGCGATCTTCCAATGCTCGCCGCTTGCGACACCTTCCGCGCCGCCGCCGTCGACCAATTAAAAGTGTGGGGCGACCGCCTTAAAATCGAAGTCATCGCCGGCGCGCAAAACGCCGACCCTGCCGCCGTCGCGCACGATGCCATTACCGCCGCTCAAGCGCGCAACGCACAATATCTCTTCATCGACACCGCCGGACGCCTGCACACGAAACACAATCTCATGCAGGAACTCCAAAAAGTTCATCGCGTCATGGACAAAAAACTTCCGGGCGCACCGCATGAAACATTGTTGGTGCTCGACGCGACCACGGGCATGAATGCGCTCAACCAGGCGCGCGAATTTCACAAAGCGGTCAAACTGACCGGCCTCGTTGTCACCAAACTCGACGGCACGAGCAAAGGCGGGATGGTCGTCGCCATCCAAAAAGAGCTGGGCCTGCCCATCAAATTCATCGGGCTCGGCGAACAACCCGAAGACCTGCAACCCTTCGACGCCAAAGATTTCGCTGATGCTTTGTTTGAAAAGGCAGACGCGTAACGAATTGAATTAGGGCGCCGATTCGTTTTCACTGTCCGCAATGACGGGACAGGCGACAACAGCAACCAAACCTTTGCCGGGCCCGCCTTCGCTTGCGCTGACCTTTGTGCTCGTCGGAATTGGATACGCGCTTCCTATCGCGTTATTTCCACAGGATTATCCGCTCAACGGCCCGGTCAGTCCTGAAATTCTCAACCTCAATTTATTGGTCGCGTGGATGGGGCTGGCGCATTTTCTTTACGCCTATTCCGGACAGGCGCGAACGCTGCGCAAACGCGACAAAGCCGGCGCATTGGGATTTGTGATCAGTTTGATTATCGGTGCGGCGATTTTATTCGGTGCGCGAAGCGCCATTGGCGTGCAACTGTTCAGTTTTCTGGTCTGGATCTATTTCATCCCGCACTTCATCAAAGCCGAACTGCATTTCATTCGCGCGGGAACCTCAGAACCCATCAGACAGCCATGGGTCGCATATTGGTTTCCCGCGGTCGCGTTTGCATTTC
>JAICXV010000591.1 GCA_025934545.1 Verrucomicrobiia bacterium | reverse complement strand
TGTTGCAGCCACGTTTTGTATTCGACCAGCGCACGGTTGAACTCCGGAGCATCGCCTGTCTGGTATGCGGTCGCCATTGTCGCGTAGCTGCTGACCGGGACGTAGTTGTGATTTTTTTGGCGGGTAACTTCAAGCATGCCTTTCCCGATGTTGCTCCAATTGTCGCGGCCTTCGCTGACGTCCGGCGGCGGCACCACCATCGGATAATAGCGACCAGCGTATTGGTTGGTTGCAAAGTGCCACGATGCTGAGACGGGTCCCCAAAAGCGTTCCAGAGCATTCGTGTCATACGCTTTGCCGGCCTGCTCGGCTTGAACTGCAACCATGCCATCTGGAATGGACGCCTGAAAATCTTTGTATTCCGCGGCGAAGTCGTCGAAAAACGGCGGGACAATCGCGACCTTCAAATTTTCGTAAAGGAAAAGTGCGTTTTGCAGTTTGATGACCTGTTTCTGCAAAGAAGAGCGCTGCTTCTCGTCCTTCACTTCGTAGGCATGGCCGGCCTGGTCCCAGATGTCAGACATCGACGGCTTCAGTTCATCGAACGTGTAATAGCGAAGGCCGGAATTATCTACGCCTTTGTCGCTCAGCTTCAACTCCGCGAGCAAATCCGGATGGTGGATGAGAAAAATCGGGCGTGTGTCAGCTTGTTGCGGCTTGAACATCACTTCCATCAGCCATTCGGTCGATTTTAGTTTCTTCGGATGATGCCAGAATTTCCAACCCGGAAACTCTTCCAGTCCACCGGCGCTATTGGTTACATATTCCAACGGCACATCGCCTGTGCTGCGAATTTGGCGCAACGAATTGAGTCCAACAGAATCGAAGGGCTGGATGCGACCATTGAGCAGGACAGGCAACGATCCAAACTCGCGAACGTGGAATCCGGGCTTGTCACTCTTCGGCGCAAACACCGCAATAATTTCCGTCGCGAAAAGCGCGAAGAAAAACCAGGGGAGAATTTTTAACGCCAAGGCAACAAGACGCGATGGCGTAGAGGATGGATTTAAATTTTCGTTTCTCATGAAACCGAAACCTCCCGCGCGCTTTTAGATTTTTCCTTCGTTGCGCCTTTGCCACTTTGCATCTTTGCGTTTTCAATCGGACTCCGGCGTTTCGTCGCGAATCCAATGAGGTGCGTCATGAATTGAATGACCAACCCGAGCGCGACAAGCACGCAGGCCAGATACGGCGTCAGCCAACTTGGATTGCGTACGACTTGAAAGGTCGAGGTTGGCGTCAGCCCCGCCTGGCGCGCGAGTTCGAAGTCGGACATCTGATGCTGGAAAAACGTGAGGCCGGCGAAACGGAGCGGATTGTTCATGTAAATCTGAGTTTCGCGCGCTTCGTGTTTGTCCGGGTATTCGATGCGCACGCGGCTGGAAAAATTCTTCGGGATTTCGGTGCCTTTGTATTTATCGTGCGCGGCATCGAGCAACGTTATCGTAAATGGGTAGTATTGTCGTTCGAGACGCAGTGTTGTCTCGTATGATTTTCCGTTGGCGTCAACGGTCTGCGGTTTTTGGTGGCCAGCCCAAAACAAATATGTGCCCAGCGACTTCGTGCCATCAAGAAATTCCACTACCGCAGCCGGAAAATCGCGGTCGTCGGGGTCAGTTACTGACGGCTTGGGCAAGACACAAAGGTCGGCGAGGTCGCCGGTGTTAGCGCCGACTTGCTCGGAAAGAAATGTCCCGCGCGGAATATTTGTGGCGATCGGCGGCTGCGGAAAGACCTCGGCGTTTTGCCAATAGTTTTTGACGCGCAGAGTCAGCGGCAATTTCGCGCTTTCGATCGGTTTCTTTTTTGCCAACAGCGAATCGGCAATAACATAGACATGATCGTTGTTCGGGTCCGAAGTTGTATCCACCAGCGCGAGCTCCGTTTCGCGGAATGATTCAGACCAGTTTTTTGTTTCACCAACGGCAAGCGTCATGGCGCTTTCGTGCGAGAACAGGTCGGTCCCGAATTGTCCGACCAGCAACAGGATCAATCCAAAGTGCGTGAGCAGGATGCCGATTTTCTTTTTGCTGAATTTGAATCGCGCAAAATGTGACGCGATTAGATTGATGAGCAGAATGCCGCCGATGAGATAACCGCCCGGAAAAATGGGCAATTTCAAATGGCCATCGGGCGACCACCAGACGAACAGGCTGCGGAAGTAACGGTTTTGCGCCTCGTAAAGACCTTGGTCGACCTGCGCTAGTGTGCCGATGAAGATCAGCAAAATGGCGAAGCTTAGGCAGACGACGGTCAGCCGCAGGGACGTTAATACCTTAAAAACCTTGTTCACTTAATTACAGGATACTACTAAGACGG
The DNA here is from genome assembly GCA_025934545.1 of Verrucomicrobiia bacterium. Taxonomy (GTDB): domain Bacteria; phylum Verrucomicrobiota; class Verrucomicrobiia; order Limisphaerales; family Palsa-1400; genus JAICXV01. The sequence continues at coordinate 461 of JAICXV010000591.1, read as the reverse complement.
CCCTAGTAGCGCACATTTTTGACGAATTTCAAGAAGGCGGCCTTCGAATCTTCGACCGTCGCCTTGTCCCCCAACAACTTGTAGAACCAGGTGTTGCCATCGTGCGGCACCGCGACCGCTACCAGATGAACCGGTTTGCCGGTGCGGACGTCGGTTCCGTCGAAGTCCACTTTGTAACCGGTGGCCGAAGGAGTTTGAAAATCCTGCGACGCAGTTTTCAAATTGGCCTCGTCAACTTCGGGTTGGCCGAGTTGTCGTTGCCAACGACGGACATTTTCCAAACGCCCACCGACATCACCGGGAAAACTGCTAATCGACACCGTTGCCTCGCCGCCGTTGGAACCAGTTACGGTATAACTTTTCACAACCATCGCGCTCGGGGCTTTCTCTTTCCACCCGGACGGAACATCCATCTGCGGACCGGAATCGGCCGATGGTGTCGGGTTACTCGCCAACCCGGC
>JAICXV010000380.1 GCA_025934545.1 Verrucomicrobiia bacterium | reverse complement strand
TCTCGCGCTCGATCCGCTCACGGACGCATTCGATATCACCCCCGACGCATTGCAAAGGCGCTTCACCAAACATGCGCCTGCACTGGCGACGCAGGCGGCTCAACATGCGTTGGCCGACGCCGGAAAGACCGCCGCGGAAATGGATGCCATCATCGTTGCAACCTGCACGGGTTATCTTTGCCCAGGACTGAGCAGTTACGTGAGCGAGCGGCTGACCATGCGTGCCAATGCCGCCACTGTGGATCTTGTCGGCCAGGGCTGCGGAGCGGCATTGCCGAATTTACGTACCGCCCACGCGCTTATCGCGTCGCGCCAATGCAAAAACGTTCTCTCTGTCTGCGTCGAAGTTTGCAGCGCGGCATTCTATTTGGATGATGACCCCGGGGTTCTCATCAGCGCCTGTCTGTTTGGTGACGGCGCGGCAGCAGCCGTCGTCTCTGACTCTCCGCAAAAAAAACGCCGCGCCGTCCAATGGAAAACGTGCGGCTCACTTCTCGCGCCGCAAGATCGCGACCTGCTGCGGTTCGAACATAAAAATGGCATGTTACGAAACATTCTCGCGCCATCGGTTCCGGAGCTCGCCGGACGCCACGCACGAACTGTTTTCGATCAAGTCACCAAAAAAGCCGAACTGGAGAAAGACGACATCAAAGCATGGGTTTTGCACGCAGGCGGCCGCGAAGTGTTGAACGCGCTCCAACAAAGTCTCGCGCTCACCGCTGACGATGTGCACAGCAGCGCAGATATATTGCGCGAGTACGGAAATCTGAGCAGTCCCTTCGTTTTGTTCGTTCTGAAATCCGCTCTCGAACAAAATGCGCCCCCCGGGAATTGGTGGATGTCGTCCTTCGGAGCCGGTTTCAGTTGTCACGGCGCGATTTTGGAAGTCGAATAATCACACTGAAACGCTCGCTCGCCATCCGAACGATCGAGCCGGAAATTCTCGATGAGCTTCCGGCCAACGACCCTCGTGCCATCGCATCGCGCAAAGATCTTCGGCGATTGAATTATTGGCTCAATCACCACCGCATCATCAAACAATCCATCCTCACTTCGTTCCCCGCGGATTTGCCGCGCAGCATTGTCGAAGTCGGAAGCGGCGACGGCCATTTCACTTTGCAAACGCTGATGTATTTGGATGAAGCGCGGCCAATTCCCGACACACGCGACGTTTATCTCGTCGACCGCCAAACAACAATGCGCAACGACTTATCAGGCGAGTTCGAATCCATGGGCTGGAAAGCGCATTCCATCCAGGCCGACATATTCGATTGGTTGCCAAAGCAAAAAGCTTTCGATTGCATTATTGCCAATCTGTTCCTGCACCACTTTCAACCCGAAGAACTTGTTGGCCTATTTAAACTCATCGCCGACCGCACCAGCGTTTTCGTGGCATGCGAACCGCGCCGTTGCCGAACCGCGTTATACGGTGGATATCTATTATTGTATGCGACGTGCTCCAGCATCACGCGTCATGATGGCATCATCAGCATCCGCGCCGGTTTCCGGGATAAGGAATTGTCACAACTATGGCCACAGCGCGGTTGGACATTGCGTGAACAATCGGCTGGGATTGTCAATCACCTGTTCGTCGCGCTGAAACGGCCATGAAACCAATTGTCATCGTTGGCGGCGGCCTTGCGGGCCTGACCCTTGGCATTGCACTTCGGCAGCGCGATGTGCCGGTGACAATTTACGAAGCAGGCCATTACCCGCGTCATCGTGTGTGCGGCGAATTCATCAGCGGCCATGGCCGAACCGTTCTTGCGGAACTCGGTCTCGAGAAAAAACTCATAGCGGCAGGCGCGATTCTCGCTCACGACGCTGCGTTTTATTCAGGCGCAAAATGTCTCCGTCACGATTTGCCTCAGCCAGCCTTATGCATTTCCAGATACAAGCTCGACGGATTTCTCGCGGAATATTTCCAAAAGGTCGGTGGCACGCTCCACACCGATCAACGTTGGAATGAACCTTACGCAGAAGCAATCGTTCGCGCGACGGGCCGGCGCATCCAAAAACCCGATGGCACTCGATGGTTCGGTCTCAAAGCCCACGCAACCAACGTCTCGCTCGAAGCGGATCTCGAAATGCACATCGTGCCAAACGGCTACGTCGGCCTATGCGAACTCGATTCGGGCCAGGTGAACATCTGTGGCTTGTTCCGTTCGGAAACTGCCGTTCCGGACCTCTCGCGCGTTTGGAAAAAATGGTTTTCCGGCCCAGAGGGTTCTGCGTTGAACGCACGTTTGCGCAACGCCGTCTTCGACGAAACCTCTTTCTGCTCAACCGCCGCTTTATCTCTGCAACCGCAACAGGCCGCCGAGCACGAGGAATGTTGTATCGGCGATTCAGTGACGATGATCGCTCCCGCGACAGGAAATGGGATGTCGATGGCTTTCGAATCCGCAACCATCGCCGCCGACCCGTTAACTCAATTCTCCGCCGGCAAAATGACCTGGTCAGAAACAAAAGACCGAATCGCATCCGCCCTGGATCGGACGTTCGCCCATCGCCTCAAGTGGGCGAGTCGTCTGCAATATATGCTCATGTCGCAACCCGGCTACGCCATCACGCTTGGGAAGTTCTATCCGCTCTGGCGATTGTTCTTCGGTGCAACTCGTTAGAATTTGGCGTTGCTGAAATGCGAACAATTTTTCAAAGTCCGGTCATGCGCAAAATCAATCTCCGCAATATCCCCGAAGAAAGTTGGACATCGCCAAAAGGAAAGTTCGCAGGCTTCGGCAAAGAAGTCTCCATCGCCCTCGGGCGCAAACCCACATCAATGGATCTTAACGAACGCCACCCTTTCGATATCGAAGTCGCGCGAATCGCTCCGGGCCAAACGCCGTGTCCGTTTCACTCTCATAGTGCGCAATGGGAGTTTTACCAGGTCATCTCCGGCAAAGGAATCGCACGTCACAAAGATGGCACCGAGCCGATTGAAACCGGAGACGCATTCATTTTTGGTCCCGGCGAACCGCATCAGTTGATAAATAATGGCTCCGAAGACCTGGTCATTTTCGTCGTCGCCGATAACCCAATCGGCGAATCATGTCATTATCCCGACAGCAACAAATGGCTTGTCCGCTCGCCCGAACGCCAAATCATTCGTTCCGGAAAAATCGATTACTACGACGGCGAAGAATAAAAATGCCACCGCATTACTGCGGTGGCATCTCCGTTAGTGTTAGTGCAGTAGAGTTGAGGTGAAATTACTTCGTGTCGTCACCGGCTGGTTTTTGTGCCTTCGGCTGGCGTTTGCCCTGATTTTGCTGGAATCGTTCAATGTTCCCCTTCATTTGTTTCAGCGCGTCCAGATCGGATTGTTCCTGCTCGGTCAATGCTGTGCCGTCCGTCTTTTTCTTCTCCAGGTCAGCGATGCGTTTATCCATCACCTCTTTGACCTTGGCGCGACGCTCGGCAGGAGGAAGATCTTTGACTTCGTCAGGCTTCAATCCCGCGCGTTCCAACACTCCGCGGTTCTTTTCAAAATTGCCGCGATTTTGTGCGTTCTGTTGGAAACGCTTGGCAATTTCGGGATGGTCCTTTATCCATTGTTTGCGCTCATCGGGAGTCATCTTCTGGAGCTTCTCGCGCAATTCCGGACCCGGCTTATCGGCAGGCTTATTGTCGCTCGTGTCATCAGCCCGCAAAGCAGCGGGGGAGCTCAGCAAGAGCAGGCCTGCTGCGACGGCCATAAAGTTGAACTTTTTCATATTTAGTTTCCTTTACCGGCGTCAACACCGGTAAAAGAACAGACGGGCCGCCATTTCGGAAAGTTACGACAATTGGTTGCGGATCCGACCGCCTATGGCCTACGGATGAACGTAGATTAAATGCAGCAAAGGATAGAAATGTACAGAGAAAACCTGCGTTTGTTCCGGTTCAATAGGTGGCCCCCCCCGAAGTAGCCTCATTCCCGCTTGATCCCAAAAGCCTTCTCAAACTCCAGTGAAAATTTCTGCATCT
>JAICXV010000009.1 GCA_025934545.1 Verrucomicrobiia bacterium | reverse complement strand
TGGGTCGCCGGTCTCGGAGGTGCCTTACACAAAAGATGCGGATGATTTGTTGCGCGTCTTCCCCGACAACAAATTGCCGGACGATGCGGTTTCGGAACAGGAATTGATTAATTATTTGATGCAACGGACGCAGCGGCAGTTCGACAAATTGACACCGCGTGGAAAAGCGTCATTGGCCGAATACAAAAAAATGTTCCGACCGGCTTGGGAAAGGACGATGCAGTTGGACATTCCGGAGCGAGGGGTGATGGCGGAGTTCGACGAACGAAGTCGAGTTTCCGATGAGGTGACGGGGTGTTCATCAAGTCGCGTGACGATTGGGCGGGTTGGAAAAGGTGACCGGATTTCTGCAATAATGATTTATCCGCAGAAGGCGAGTGGCAACGCATCGGTGGTGTTGGTCCATCCGAATGGGATCGCTGCGTTTGTTGATGCAAGCGGCGCACCGATCGGATTGGCGAAACAGTTTGTTTCCGCTGGTGTTCCGGTCGTGACGTTTGACGAGTTCAAGCCGGCGAACAGTGAACGAAAGCCGGATCTGTTTTTTTCAACCTACAACAAAACAACCATGCAGGAGCGAGTGCAGGATATCGCGACGGTGTGTGCATTTGCGCGCGGTTCTGGAAAAGCGCCGCGGAATTTGGTTCTCGTGGGAGAAGGGGAAGCCGGCTTGGCGGCAATGTTGGCGGCGCCGCTTGTTGATGTAGTCGTGGCGGATTGCAAATCAGCCGATGCCTCGGATTTGTTTCGTCTCAAGCCGGACATTTTTGTGCCGGGCTTGAGGAGTGTTGGCGATTTCACCGGCGTCGCGGCGTTGGCTGCGCCCAATCCGGTTTATCTTTGTGCGGATTTGAAGAAGTTTTCCGGCGGTTGGCTGCGCGATGTTTATAAATCTGTCCACGCAAGTCGACAGTTTCGATGGGAGTATTCGTGGCCGAAGGATGAGGCGATTGTGCAGTGGGTTGTTGGGTTGCGGTGAAAAAGGGCGCGAAGCGTTTGGAGTGCGACTACTTTTCTCCGCCTGCCAAAATCGATTGGAAATGTGGCGGCTGTTCTTCGCGCGCCACTACAGTGACTTCGATTTTTTTGAACCCGGCATTTTCCAGCCAGCGATGCAGCGTGCCTTCGGGGAAACCAAGCCAGCGATCACCATAAAGTTCGCGGGCTTTGTCGAAGGTGTGCTCGAGTAAATCCAAAATCATGAGCTGTCCGCCGGGGCGCAATATATTATATGCGGAACGGATAGTTTTTTCAGGGTCGGCGGCGTGATGCAACGCCTGGCTCAGGACCACGAGGTCGACGCTGTTTGAATCGATGGGCGGATTTTCCAAATCGCCCAACCGGAATTCGAGATTCTTGAGTTTATTCTTTTTCGCTTTCGCCGCGCCGAACGCCACCATTCGTTCTGAATTGTCGACCGCAATCACTTTTTTGGCGCGTCGGGCGAGGAGTTCGCTTAGGAGACCTTCACCGGAGCCGAGGTCCGCGACAGTTATATTGGGAATCAGGCGGAGCAATAGTTGGCCAAAGGCTTGCCAGGAGCGGCCGGGCCCGTAGCTGCGGTCGAAACGCCCCGCCACTTGATTGAAATAAAGTTCCTGGGCCTGGCTCCGTCGGACAATGATGCGCTTTAAATTGAGTTGGTCAGCGGAGGCTTCCGGCAATTCCTTTGCGCCGCGAATAGCCAGTTGAACGAATTCGCGAGAAAGTTCGTCGGCGAGCGGCGAGATTTTGTAAAAGGTGCGTTTACCTTCTCGACGCGATTCCAGCAGGCCGGAATCTTGCAACAGACCGAGATGCGTCGAGATGCGCGACTGGCCCATGCGCGTAATCTCCTGGAGCTCATTGACGGAGAGCTCGCTACGCTCGAGCAGGGCGACGATCCGCAACCGGGTTGGGTCGCTCAGCGCTCGCAAGGACTTTAGTGTGCCTGACATCGATTTACTGGAAACTCTGACGAATTCGCCATTGACGGCAAGAATTACTCAACTAATATATCAACCTATCAAGATACGTCAATGTGATGTATGGTGGTAGGTGGGGCGCGTTCCCGTTGATTACAGATTCGATATTACAAATTACAGAGCATGAATAAATCCTTCATCTTTTCTTCGGAGTCGGTCGGCGAAGGCCATCCCGACAAGGTTTGCGACTTAATTTCCGATGCAGTCCTCGACGCGCATCTGGCCCAGGACCCCCGCAGCCGTGTGGCTTGCGAGACCTATGCCAAAAGCAACATGGTCGTGGTCGGTGGCGAAATCACCACCAAGGCCAAAGTGCACATCAACGACATCGTCCGCGAAGCCATCCGCGAAATCGGTTACGTGAACGACGATGATGTGTTTCACGCCGACCGCGTGTTCATCACCAATTTAGTGACGCGCCAAAGCCCGGACATTTCGCAGGGCGTCGATGCTGCGGCCGCCGAAGGCAAAGACACGGCGGAGCAGGGTGCAGGCGATCAAGGTTTGATGTTCGGCTATGCTTCGAACGAAACACCTGAATTAATGCCGGCGCCGGTGATGTTCGCGCATCGTCTCGGTCGCGAATTGACCAGAATCCGCAAGAGTGGCCGCGTTGCATGGCTTCGTCCTGACGCGAAGACCCAGGTTTCGGTTCAATATGTGAACGGCAAGCCGACGCGCATCGTGAACGTTGTTGTTTCGACCCAACACGCTGCCGACGTGAAGCACAGCGAGATTAAATCGTTCATCATCAAAGAACTCATCAAAAAAGTTCTCCCGGCCAACCTGCTCGATAAAAACACACAATTTTTGATCAATCCGACCGGTCGTTTTGTCACCGGCGGACCTCAAGGTGACACGGGTTTGACCGGCCGCAAAATCATCGTCGACAGCTACGGTGGCATGGGGCGCCACGGTGGCGGCGCGTTCTCCGGAAAAGATCCATCCAAAGTGGACCGTAGCGCGGCTTACATGGGCCGTTACGTTGCCAAGAACATCGTTGCGGCGGGTTTGGCTGATAAAGCCGAAATCCAATTCGCGTATGCGATTGGTTATCCCGAACCGGTTTCTGTCTGCGTCGATACGTTCGGCACGGGCAAGGTCAGCGATGAATCCATCGAGAAGGCGGTGCAGGAAGTTTTCAGTTTCAAGCCGGCGGCGATCATCAAGCAGCTCAATTTGCTCCGTCCAATTTACCAGAAGACGACCAACTACGGTCACTTCGGCAAGATCGACGACCTCAAGAGCATCACGTGGGAACGCACCGATAAAGCCGACGCTCTCAAGAGAGCGGTGCGCTAGTTTTCAGTGTTCAGTTTTCAGCGAGACCTTATGGCATTGCAGACGTTCGAAGACCTAGAAGTCTGGAAAAGGGGTTGTCGCCTCGCCGTGGATGTCTGTGCTGAAACGAACAACTGGAAGAACTGGGCTTTGCGCGATCAACTTCAGCGTGCGGCGATTTCGATTCCGTCGAACATTGCCGAAGGCGCGGAAAGAGATAGCCAAGGTGATTTCATTCGCTTTCTTCGCATTAGCAAAGGCTCGTGTGGAGAACTGCGAACACAAATGTATATCGCGCAACGTTTGCACGAGCGTCTTGGAGAAACAGCTTCTCCTTTGCCGACCGGAATCGTTGCAGAAACAAAAGAAATTGCAGCCATGCTGCAAGGACTCATCCGTTCAATTGAGCGTGGAGGACGTTCAGCCTCCTCGCTGAAAACTGAAAACTGAACACTAGCAATCTTATAATATGGCAAAAACAGATTTTAAAGTAAGGGACCTAAGCCTCGCCGATTACGGACGCAAAGCGATCGACATCTCCGAGCACGAAATGCCCGGTTTGATGTCCATCCGTAACAAATATGCAAAGACCAAGCCGCTCAAAGGCGTGCGCATCACTGGTTCGTTGCATATGACGATCGAAACCGCGGTGCTCATTGAAACATTGGACGCGCTTGGCGCCTCCGTGCGTTGGGCGAGTTGCAACATCTTCTCAACGCAAGACCATGCTGCTGCGGCCATCGCTAGGGCTGGCATCCCGGTGTTCGCCTGGAAGGGCGAAACGCTCGAAGAATATTGGGATTGCACGTTCGAAGCGCTCGCGCATCCAAACGGCCAAGGCCCGCAACTCATCGTCGATGATGGTGGCGACGCGACCTTGCTCATTCATAAAGGCTACGAACTCGAGAACGGCGACAAGTGGGTCAACACTCCGAGCGATTCCCATGAAGCCGATGTCATCAAGAATTTGCTCAAGCGCATCCACAAGGAGCGCCCCGGCATTTGGCACAATATGGTTCGCGACTGGAAAGGCGTCAGCGAAGAGACCACGACCGGCGTCCATCGTTTGTATCAGATGAAGGAAGCTGGCAAACTGTTGGTCCCTGCGATCAACGTTAACGACTCCGTCACCAAATCGAAGTTCGACAATTTATACGGCTGCCGCGAATCGCTCGCGGACGGCATCAAGCGCGCGACCGACGTAATGGTCGCCGGCAAAGTTGCCTGCGTGTGCGGTTATGGCGATGTCGGCAAAGGTTCGGCGCATTCGTTGCGCGGCTTTGGCGCTCGTGTCATCGTCACCGAAATTGATCCTATCAACGCGTTGCAAGCGGCGATGGAAGGTTTCGAAGTGGCAACGATCGAAGATACGCTTGGCGTGGCAGACATCTATGTCACCTGCACTGGCAATTGCGATGTCATCACGCTCGATCACATGGAGAAGATGAAAGACCAGGCCATCGTTTGTAACATTGGCCATTTCGACAACGAAATTCAGGTCGAACGCTTGAACACGAAAAAAGGCGTCAAGAAACTGAACATCAAACCGCAAGTGGACAAATACACGTTCCCGAAAGGCAACAGCCTGTATTTGCTCGCCGAAGGCCGTTTGGTCAATCTCGGCTGCGCCACTGGTCATCCAAGTTTCGTGATGTCGAACTCCTTCTCAAACCAAGTGCTCGCACAACTGGATTTGTGGAAGAATCGTCACACTTACAAACCCGACGTCTACCGTTTGCCGAAGCAGCTCGACGAAGAAGTCGCGCGCCTGCATCTGGAAAAGATCGGCGTGAAACTGACGAAGCTTTCGAAGAAGCAAGCCGATTACCTCGGCGTGTCGCCAGATGGTCCTTACAAGCCGGACCATTATCGCTATTAACAAGCGGAAAATAATTCACGTGCGACCCTCCTCCATAAGTGAGCGAGGGTCGCATTGTTTTCGGTTCGCCGGATCGGAAAGAGCAGGTAGAGTTGCACTATGCGCGTTACCGACATTCCAAATTTCGACAAACTCAGTGACAGGCAACGCCTCGAACTCGCCGAAGAACTGATAATGTCGGTCCGCAGCCGTGAGTCCTTACCGCCGCCACTTTTGCATGAATTAGATATAGAGCGACGTTGGGCGGACTATGAGAAAAATCCGTCTGCAGTGCTCTCTGAAGAGCAGTTTTGGAAACAGGTTCTTCGCCAACGTTCTTAAAGCGACTCACAAGTAATCGACTACGCGGCGCAGCCATCCCTTCCAAATTGATTGATTGTCGCGCTTTGCCGTTCGCACTAAGTTGCAGTCGTGAAGGTCAGCGACAATTTGAATTTTCAGGCATTGCTGCAGACGGAGGAATTGCCGTCGCTGGGGCCGCAGAAACGCCTCAGCCGCAAATCCAGTTTGGAACTGGAAAAGGCCTTCAACGTCTTCTTTCGTTCCAATAAATTACCGAAGGAAAAACAGGAACTGGTTCGCGCCCTCGTTTTTCTTTGGAACGACCACCTCGATGAAGGCCATCGGATCGCCCAAGATATCGACGACGCCGATGGCGCGTTTCTCCATGGCATCATGCATCGGCGCGAGCCGGATTATGGGAATGCGAAATATTGGTTCCATCGCGTCGGCGATCATCCGGCTTTTCCCACCATTGCCCGACGGGCAGTCGACGCGGTGAAGACTGAGGCTGATAAAAAGGTGCTCACCAAAATTGTCGGCGATTTGGAAAATCCAGAGTGGGATCCGTGCGCATTTGTTGATGCGTGCGAGAAGGCGCGCAGCATTTCGCCGCTCGACCAGACCTTTCTTCAACGTCTACAGGAAATCGAGGCGCAGGTTCTTCTGCTGCACTTCTGCAGCTAACCGATGCACGGCCTCGGCCCAGTTTTAGGCGCGGTTGTTCCCGTGTTCTGCATTGCCATTCTCGGCATGGTCATGCGCGAACGCAAATGGTTGACCGAAGATGCCGACCGCAGTCTTTTCAAAGTTACCGTTAATGTGCTGATGCCGGCGTTGATCGCCGATTCCGTTTTGCACAACGAGGTGCTCAAACAATTAAGCAACGTCGTGCTCGCGCCGGTGGTAGGTTTTTTGAGCATTGCCGTGGGAATGATCGTTGCGCTGGTATTCGCGCGAACGGCGGTATTCAAGGACCGCAAAGTCATTGCCACGTTTGTGCTCTGTGCCGGAATTTATAATTACGGGTACGTGCCGGTGCCGCTGGTGAAGGTTTTATTTCCGCCCGATACGCTCGGCGTTTTGTTTGCGCATAATCTCGGCGTAGAGATTGCATTTTGGACGCTCGGCTTGATGGCGCTTGGGGCAGGGCGCTCCGGAAATGTTTGGCGCAATATGCTAAATGCGCCCGTGCTGGCTATTTTTATTTCACTCGCACTAAATTTTACCGGCGCCGACAAATTTATTCCGGACTTTGTTTTGTTGACGGCGCGATTGCTTGGTCAATGCGCGGTGCCGATGGGATTGATCCTGGTCGGCGCGACGATGGCCGATTATTTGCACGAGTTCCGTGCCGGATGGGGATGGAAAGTCATGCTGACGTCGTGCGCAGTGCGGCTCGGAGTCGTCCCGATTTTGTTTCTTCTTGTTGCCCGATATTTGCCGTGTTCACTGGAGCTCAAGCGCGTGATTGTGGTGATGTCATCGATGCCGTCTGGCACGTTCTCGATTTTGCTGGCGCGCCATTACAGCGGTGACCCATCGACCGCACTCCGAATTGTGATGGGCACTTCGGTGGTTAGTCTGGTTACGATGCCGTTTTGGATTCGGTTCGGCTTACACTTTGCTGGTGTGTAGCCGCCGACGTGAGGAGGCGGATTTTCGACCACGTGCGACCATCGCCTCCTCACGTCGGCGGCTACGAGGCTTTCGACGCGGACTCAACCGCTTTAACCAAACCTTCAATCGTATGTTCCTTCGCTTCCACCGTCGGCTTTAGTCCGAGAGCGACGATGGCTTTGCTGGTTTCGGGACCAATCGAGGCGAGTTTTACCCGCGGAAATTTTTTCACCAGTTCAGGAAGCTTGAAACGTTGGTGGAAGTTTTCAACCGTCGAAGCGCTGGTGAACGTGATCCAGTCTGCGCCTGATTCGTCGAGCCTGCCGGCAGCGCCTGTGATATCTTCGGTTTCGGGGATAGTTTTGTAGACGGCGATGTCGTCGACGATCGCGCCCATTTCCTCCAGTTGTTTCGGCAATTCGCGATTGGCGACTTCGGCGCGCAAGATCAGGATGCGAAGATTGTCGATGCTTTCGTATTTTTCGAAGGCTTTGGCTATTTTGGACGCGACATATTCGTCAGGCATCAAATCGACTCTGAGGTGCAGCTCTTGCAATTTCGCCGCGGTGGCCGGGCCGACAGCAGCGATACGCACACCGCCAATATCCCGCATATCATCGAAAGCTTTGAAGAAATACTCGAAGAACGTCGTGACCCCGTTCGGGCTGGTAAAAATGATCCAGTCGTAGCTGTTCAATTCCAACAGGACGTCGGCGATGTCCTGCAGTTCGGTCGGCGGCGCAATTTTAATTGTCGGAATTTCCAAAACTTCAGCGCCGCGCTCGAGCAATTGTTGGGAGAGTCTGCTCGCTTGATCCCGCGTGCGCGTCACGACAATGCGTTGGCCGAAGAGAGGGCGCTTTTCAAACCAGTTCAATTTCTCGCGCAATTTCACGACGTCACCGATGACAGTCAGGGCCGGAGGTTTGAAACCCGTTTTATCGACGACTGCGGCGATGGTTTGCAACGTGCCTTCAATCGACTCCTGCCGGCCCGTCGTGCCCCAGCGGACCATGGCGACGGGGGTTCTCGGATCCATGCCATATTTGATTAAACTGTCGGCAATTTCTTTCGTGCGCGTAACTCCCATCAATACCACTTTTGTGCCGGGCGCTTTGGCCACTTCTTCCCAATTCACCGACGGCTCGTCTTTGTCGGGATCTTCGTGTCCAGTGACAACGGTGAAACTCGAACCGTGATCGCGATGGGTGATGGGCACACCAGCATAATTGAGTGCCGCGATGCTTGAAGAAATTCCGGGGACGACTTCGAATTGAATTCCGGCACTAGCGAGTTGTTCGGCTTCTTCGCCCCCGCGGCCGAAAACGTAGGGATCGCCGCCTTTCAGACGAACGACAATTTTGCCTTCTTTAGCTTTACTGACGAGCAACTCGTTGAGTTTGTCCTGCGGGATAACGTGGTCGCTGGAACGTTTGCCGGCGTAGATAAGTTCCGTGCCCGGTTTGGTCAGGCGCAAAAGTTCTTTGTTAACCAGGGCATCGTAGACGACAACGTCGGCGCGCCCGAGCAGGTCCGCGCCGCGGACAGTCAAGAGCCCGGCGTCGCCCGGCCCGGCGCCAACAAGATAAACAATACCTTTCTGTTTCACCGTGACAATCTAAGCAGCGACGATGGGTGATGCAATGAATGAGGTGTCGGGAAAACGGAAGGCGCAAAGGTGAAACCGGATACGGCGAAGTTCAAGAGGCAAATAGCAAGGTCGACGAAGGTTAGGCGAGTGATTTATCGCTATAAGTTCCATCTCCATTGTCTCCCAATTATATAAACTGCATCGTCACGAAAGTAGACGTCGAGCTCCCATCTGCCAACGATGCGATTACTTTTCCATCTAACGCCGCCCTTTGTATCCTCATTATTGAGATGGGGCTGCCCAATGGACGCATAGACCTGTGACCTTCTCATGCCAACTACAACGCGTTTCCATGCCGATGGCGAATGGCTTGCAACACCGACAATGAGTGAAAAGGTCAGGACGGCGATTGCTGCGATAAGATTTCGACGCCTACGCATGATGGCTTAACAGTTAATCTCCGAACAGCGGCTTGTATAACACCTACCCGTTATTTGCCGCAATTCAATCACGGAACCATTGGAAGAAATGCTAAAGGCTAATTACAAAGGCTAAAGGAAGAATGCTTCACTTTACCCTTGAGCATTTAGACTTCAGCCTTTTTTACGGCACCATCTTCGTGTGCAGATCGCTCCAGGCTCCGTACCGGCCCGCCCAAGCTCCGTTAGGAGCGCTATGTTTATAGAAACATCATCCAACAGGAACCAAGCTCCGTAGGAGCGGCATGTCCCGGAATGAAAGTATTTACTCTGACGGCTCGTGCCGAGGGGAATCGTCGTTACTCTCTTGACGATGTAGTAACGACAGTGTAGTCTAACGCCGCAGCTTAAAAAAAGCCGCTTTGGCGCATACATGCTAAACTGCTCTTTGAGATTTTTAACGCTGCGTAATGGCGTATCGTTGCCGCGCATTCTCATGAACACCGCGTGTTAACGCGTTGGCGCCGCAAACCACGGCAACCTATCGCAAACTATTTGCGCGATTATCGCAAGCCCGCTGCAAACCGTTCGCAACGTAAGCGCAATCCTAACGCAAGGTTTGGCAAACCCACGGCAAACTTTCGCAAGGTCTCGCAAGCCTTCGCAAGGTTTTGGTCCGACCTTCCTCGGAATCGCACTTCCTTTCCGAAGCTTTGTGCAACTCTGTGTCTCTGTGTTTAAAATGCCTGTCATACGTGCTCCTAAAGGCCATCATTCGAAACCCTTTTCACCTATGAAAAATGGCTTCGACAGAACCTTGACACTGCATGGGCGTCCCCATAGATTCTGCGCTCCCTGAGAAGGGGAACGGAAAGCGCGATCTTTCACTCTCATTCTCACTTTCACTTTTGAAACATGAATAAAGGCAAAATCGTTCAAGTCATCGGACCTGTCGTCGACGTCGAATTCCCGACGGCGCTCCCGGCTATTTACAACGCGCTGAAGGTCGATTTCAAAATCCAGGACCAGGCCACCCAACTTACTCTCGAAGTGCAACAACACCTCGGCGATAACTGGGTTCGCGCGGTCGCGATGTCGAGCACTGAAGGACTCAAACGCGGTTTCGACGTTGTCGACACCGGCGGTCCCATTTCCATGCCGGTCGGCGAAGGCGTGATGGGTCGCGTCTTCAATGTCACCGGTGATCCCGTCGATGAACAAGGCGAGGTCAAGTTCGACAAACGTTTGCCTATTCACCGGGCGGCACCTCCCCTTGTTGATCAATCGACTTCGCCACAGGTGCTTTCCACCGGTATTAAAGTCATCGACCTGATTTGCCCGTTCTTGAAGGGTGGTAAAGTCGGCGCGTTCGGTGGCGCCGGCGTCGGCAAAACCGTCGTCATCATGGAACTCATCAATAACATCGCCAAGCTGCACGGCGGTGTCTCGGTGTTCGCGGGCGTCGGCGAACGCACGCGCGAAGGAAACGATCTTTACAACGAAATGATCGAAGCCAAGGTCTTGAAAGTCGAAGAAGACGAAAAAGGCCACCCCAAGAAAGGCGCGAACGGTTTGCCGATCTTGAAGGAAGGTTCGAAGATCGCTCTCGTTTACGGACAGATGAACGAACCACCCGGTGCTCGTCTCCGCGTCGCGCTCTCCGGTTTAGCCATCACGGAATATTTCCGTGACGAAAAGAACCAGGACGTGCTCCTGTTCGTTGATAATATTTTCCGCTTCTCGCAAGCGGGCTCTGAAGTGTCCGCGCTCCTCGGTCGTACGCCGAGCGCCGTCGGTTATCAGCCGACTCTCGCTGCCGAAATGGGTGACTTGCAAGAACGCATCACGTCGACCAAGAAAGGTTCCATCACGTCGTTCCAGGCCGTTTACGTCCCTGCCGACGACTTGACTGACCCCGCGCCTGCGACCACGTTCGCGCACTTGGACGCGACCATTGTCTTGGAACGTTCAATCGCTGAGTTGGGAATTTTTCCGGCTGTCGATCCGCTCGCTTCCAATAGCCGCGCTTTAACCCCTGAAATCGTTGGCCAGGAACACTACGACGTCGCCCGCGGCGTTCAACGCGTGCTCCAACGCTACAAAGATTTGCAGGACATCATCGCGATTTTGGGCATGGACGAACTTTCGCCCGAAGACAAACAGACCGTGTTCCGCGCGCGCAAGATCCAACGTTTCTTGAGCCAGCCGTTCACCGTCGCCCAGGTCTTCACCGGCCGCGAAGGCAAACAGGTCCCTGTTGCCGAAACGGTGAAATCTTTCAAAGAAATTTTGGAAGGCAAATACGACGACGTCGCCGAAGGTAACTTCTATATGAAGGGCGGCATCAGCGAAATTAAAGAAGGCTAATATAAGGTAGGGACGATCGTGCTGCGTCGTTCGCACAAAATATGGCCAATACTTTAAAATTAGAAATCGTAACGCCGGACGCGAAGACGTATTCCGATGACGTCGACATGGTCACAATTCCCGGCGTTGACGGCGAGATGGGTATCTATCCCAATCACGTTCCATTGATGACGCAACTGGCGACGGGCGAAATCATCGTGCGCAAAAACGGACAGGACTTCTTTCTGGCCGTTGGAGAAGGTTTCGTTGAAATCACCGGCGACCGCGTCGCGGTGTTGACGGACATGGCCATTCGCGCCGAGCAAATCGATGAAGCAAAAGTTGAAGAAGCGCGCAAGCGTGCCGAAGCGCGATTGGCTGAACACATCGACGACGAAGAAACCGCGACCGTCTCCGCTGCGTTGGCCCATTCGATGACGCAGTTGAACGTCAAACGCCGCCGCCAGCAGGGCAGGTAGAGCGAACTGCGGGCCCTAACGGTTCACAAGATTTGGCGCGCCGGCTCCAGCCGT
>JAICXV010000282.1 GCA_025934545.1 Verrucomicrobiia bacterium | reverse complement strand
CGCTTCATTCAACAAGACGCGTTGGCCGACTTGCAAACTGGAAAGGGGAATCTGCGGATCAATCCGGCAAACATAATCGGTGCCGCCGGCAACGACGTGCGCTTTGTCCGGTTCAATCGGCATCAAAAATGTGCCAACGCGAAACGCCGGTGAACGCAGCTTCTCTATAATGGCGTCCATCTTCTCGATGGTTTGGCGCGCCTGGTCGTTGACCTCTTCAATCTCCGCGACGCGATCGCGCAGATAAATCATGTCCATAATGGAGCTGTGACGTGGCGGCAATTTGCCGACGATCATGTCGACGAGCTGCAAGGCAGACAGTTGTTCCATCTGTTCGCGGCTGAGGACATCGGGTGAACTCAAGGGACTATCGGGATTCTCGCTCGGGGATTTCTGGCCGGAAGCGCCTGCTGCCGGCCTCTTCTTCGATTCTGGCATGTAACTAAGGTAGGCTTTTGAAAATTTTTTTCAATCGAGCGCAACCCGATACGCGAAAATATTTTCCACTATAAACGCGTGATTATGCTGTTAAATTTTTTTTGCTATGGTACATTACTCAGTCTTCTCCGGCGACTACCATGAAACCTCTCCTCGAAATCACCGAGAAAGGTCTCCATTGTTCCGCTGGCGGCTTCTACATAGACCCTTGGGGCGCTGTGGATTACGCCGTAATTACGCACGCTCATAGCGACCATGCGCGCTGGGGTTCGCGAGTCTATATTACCGCCGAATCCGGCCGCGAAATTTTGCGCGCGCGCCTCGGTGCAAACGCCGTTATTGAAACGCTTTCCTATGGTCAAGTAACGACACGCAATGGAGTGAAGGTATCGCTGCATCCCGCCGGCCACGTCCTTGGCTCCGCACAAGTCCGCGTCGAACATCAAGGCGAAGTGTGGGTCGTGAGCGGTGATTACAAAACCGAAAGCGACGGTATGATCGCGCCGTTCGAACCGGTCCGTTGCCACACCTTCATCACCGAATCCACGTTTGGCCTTCCGATTTATCGATGGCGTCGGCAAACCGAAATCTTTGCCGACATCAACGATTGGTGGCGCACCAACCAAACCCAGGGCCGCACCAGCGTTATCTTCGGTTACTCGCTCGGCAAAGCCCAACGCATCCTCAGCGGTCTCGATGGCAGCCTCGGTCCCATTTACGTCCACGGCGCCGTCGCAAAATTTTTGCCTGCCTACGAAGCCGCCGGTATCCGTTTTCCAACCACGAAAGACTCTAGTACTTTCAGTCTAACTTCCACTCGCGCCACATCCGCGATGGTCATCGCTCCGCCATCCGCCGACAACACTCCGTGGCTTCGCCGATTCGGCGAAGTCTCCGCCGCATTCGCATCCGGTTGGATGCAAGTCCGTGGCACGCGCCGTCGTCGCGCCTTGGATCGCGGTTTTGTTCTGTCGGACCACGCCGATTGGGACGGCCTCATCGCAACAATCAAAGCCACCGGCGCGGAACGCATTCTCGTCACCCACGGCTATAGCGAAGTCCTCTCGCGTTGGCTCCGCGAAAACGGCTGGCAAGCTGACGTCGTGCAGACGAGATTTACCAGTGAGGTCGAGGAAGAGGGCGAAGTCCTCCCGCCGGAATCGTAGCCCTGTTTTCCAAATCGGCAGAGCTTAGATGAAACGCTTCACCCAATTATATAGCGAGCTCGACCAGACCACGCGCACGAACGACAAACTGGCCGCGTTGCAGCGCTATTTTTCCGAAGCTGCGGCTGAAGACGCCGCGTGGGCCTTGCACTTTCTCGCGGGTCGAAAAATCCCACGCGTCGTTTCCACAAGCTTGCTCGGCCAATGGGCGTCCGAAGAAACAAAACTTCCCAATTGGTTAATCGGCGAATGTTACGACGCCGTCGGCGACCTCGCCGAGACGCTCGCGTTGTTGTTGCCGCTCAATTCTGGCCGCGACCTCAATCTGCCACTCCATGTTCTCGTTGAGAATCGCATCCTCGATCTGCATAAAATGCCTGAGGAATGGCGGCGCGAAGTCCTCGTGCGTACATGGCGCGAACTCAATTCCAACGAACGTTTCGTTTTCAACAAACTCATCACCGGCGAATTTCGCGTCGGCGTCGCGCGAACACTTGTCGTCCGCGCCCTCGCCAACGTCGCGAACGTGTCGCCTGCGGTCATGGCGCACCGCGTCATGGGTAATTGGAAACCGACCATCGAAGATTTCAAACAACTCCTTCGTCCCGCCGAAGGCCAAAGGGAACCAGGCCAGCCGTATCCTTTTTATCTGGCGTCACCGCTCCAGGACGAACCCGAATCACTCGGCGCGATTAGCGATTGGCTGGCCGAATGGAAATGGGATGGCATCCGCGCCCAACTCATCCGGCGTCAGGGCCAGATTATATTATGGTCGCGCGGCGAAGAAATGGTTGGCGACCGATTTCCGGAACTGGTCGAAGCCGCCAAAACATTGCGCGACGGCACCGTTCTCGACGGTGAGATTCTCGCCTGGCGTAACGAACAACCTTTACGGTTCGCCGTCCTGCAACATCGCATCGGCCGCAAAGACGTCAGTGCTGCCATCCGCGAAGAAGCGCCGGTTGTCTTTCAAGCCTTCGATTTGATTGAGTGGAACGGCGACGACATCCGTGAACAGCCCTTATCCGAACGTCGCGCCAAACTCGAATCCCTCTTCGCCGATTTCTCGCGCGCCATCCCATTCCGTCTTTCCGAAAAAATTCAAGTCAACTCCTGGGCCGACCTCGCCAAACTCCAAAGCCAGGCCCGCGAACGCGCCGTCGAAGGCATCATGCTCAAGCGTTTGACCTCGCCGTATCAAGTCGGACGTCCGCGCGGCGACTGGTGGAAGTGGAAAATCGATCCTTATCTGATCGACGCCGTATTAATATATGCGCAACCGGGCTCTGGCCGTCGCGCCAGCCTGTTCACCGATTACACGTTCGGCGTGTGGGACAACGGCCAACTCGTGCCCGTGGCCAAAGCTTACTCGGGTTTGAGCGACGACGAAATCCATCAGGTCGACGCCTTTGTTCGCCGCAACACTTTGGAAAAATTCGGTCCCGTTCGAACCGTCAAACCCGAACTCGTCTTCGAGCTAGCCTTCGAGGCCCTCGCCGAATCCACTCGTCACAAAGCCGGCATCGCTTTGCGTTTCCCGCGCATGAACCGCTGGCGTCGTGATAAGAAAGCTGAAGAGGCCGACACACTTGAAACAGTGCGCGGCCTCTTGAAAGCGGTAAAACCGTAATTGCCGGTTTACACGATCTTCGACAGCAACTCGTCGTTCGTCTTGTGCTTCTTCAGCGCGGCGGTCAACGTTTCCATCGCTTCGATTGGATTCAAATCCACCATCATACGGCGCAATTTGCGGATCGATTCAATGTTCTTCGCCGGGAAAAGCTTTTCCTCTTTACGCGTGCCGCTCTTGGGAATGTCGAGGGCAGGGTAGAGGCGCCGTTCCGAAAGCTTGCGATCCAAAATCAATTCCATGTTACCGGTGCCTTTGAACTCCTGGAAAATCAGTTCGTCCATGCGCGAACCGGTATCAACAAGCGCCGTGGCGATAATCGTGAGCGAACCGCCTTCTTCAATCTTGCGCGCTGAGGCAAACATCTTGCGCGGAATCTCCAACGCACGCGCATCGACACCGCCGGTCATCGTCCGACCGCTGCCGCCGTGCACGCTGTTGTAAGCGCGCGCCACGCGGGTGATCGAATCCAACAAAACAAAAACGTCCTTGCCGCTTTCAACCATGCGACGGCAGCGCTCGATCATAAAGCGCGACAACCGCACATGCGTTTCGAGATCCTGATCGTTCGATGAAGCCACAACCTCCGCCTTCACCGACCGTTGAAAATCCGTCACTTCTTCCGGACGTTCATCGATCAACAACACCATCGCGTAAACCTCCGGATGATTCGTTGTCACCGCGTTGGCGATCTGTTTCAAAATAGTGGTCTTACCCGTACGCGGCGGCGCAACGATCAAGCCGCGCGTTCCTTTGCCAATCGGTGTCACCAAATCAATGATGCGCGTCTCGAGCAAATCCGGAGACGTCTCGAGGTTGATCTTCTCGATCGGATCAATCGTCGTCAGGTTTTCGAACCGCACCGACTTGGTATATTGGTCGAAAGTCAGTCCATTGACCTTCTCCACCGAGCGCAATTGCGGGCTGTTCCCGCGATGAGGCGGCTGGGTCTCGCCTTCGACCAGGCAGCCCTCGCGCAGGAAGTTGCGCTTGATAGTGTCGGGCGTGACAAAAATGTCGGAAGGCTTTGGATGATAGTTGTTTTCCTTGGTGCGTAGAAATCCGAAGCCTTTTTCTGAGATTTCGAGGTAACCCGACCCGTAGTCGGTTGCGGTTGCGCTAGGCGCTTGGTTCATAATGTGTAGTTGGAATGGCCTTTCCTGAATTACCCGAAACTTCGTTTCTTTAAGAATTAAGAATTTTTGGGAAAACCGATAACGCCACCGATTAGAATCGGCATAACCTGCGTTATCCGGTCAGACCTTCAACTAGAGCATATTTACGTCACCCCTAGCCGATTGCAACAGTTTTTTTAAGGGCACTTTTGGTGAAGAAGGGTAGGGGATAACCGCACTAATTCCCCGTAGCGCACATTTCCAACTTTTCAGATCTTCGCAAAATACTGCCATTTCCAGGAATCCGTGTTTAATCTGTGTTCAATCCGTGGCTAAAACGATCTTTATCCTATTATTACTGTCGCAAATTGCGCATGCCGGCGACTGG
>JAICXV010000522.1 GCA_025934545.1 Verrucomicrobiia bacterium | reverse complement strand
CGTAACCGGCTTTTTTGAGGATAACGGGAATCATGGTTTCATTGGCCGGTTTGAGGAGGTGGCCGGAACCATTGCCGGTCATGCCGGTGCGAAAAGCATAGCGGCCCGTCATGAGCAACGCACGCGACGGCCCGCACAGCGGCGCGGCATAGCAATGTTCGAAACGCATACCGCTTTTGGCGAGGGCGTCGATGTTCGGCGTTTTGAAATTATCAGCGCCATAGCAACTGACGTTGCCGATGCCCAGATCGTCGGCGAGGATGAAAATGATGTTCGGTTTGGCAGATGCGCCGAAGCTGAGACAAGCGAACAGTGCCAGAAAACACGCGGTCAGAATTGGTTTAGCTTTCACAATATTAGTGTAACGATGCCGTGGGGTCACTGAACCAGACGCGGGCAGGAAGAGTTGGTTACACGTAACAGAAATCCGCCTCGTCACCTCGGCGGCTACGAATCAAGCGCGTGGATGGAATTTGCGGTGAATGTCACGGAGACGTTCGCCCGCAACATGGGTGTAGACTTCGGTCGTGCTGATGTTGGCGTGGCCGAGCAGTTCTTGGATGACGCGCAGGTCGGCGCCATTCTCGAGCAAATGCGTGGCGAAGCTGTGCCGCAACATGTGCGGAGTGATGTTCCGCGCGATGCCGGCGTTTTTGGCGCGGCGCTTAATCCGTTTCCACATAGTTACTGCGGCGAAAGGAGTGCCACGGTTTGTCAGAAATACATTGGCGGGCGTTTTGGGTGTGACGAGTTTTGGCCGACCGGAGTTAAGGTAGCGTTCGATCGCTTCGATCGCTTTTTTTCCGACGGGCACGACGCGCTCTTTGTTTCCTTTGCCGACGACATTGATGAAGCCTCCGTCGAGATGGAGTTGTTCAAGGCGAATGCCGCGCAGTTCGGCTAGACGCAGACCGGAGGCATAACCGAGTTCGATGATGGCCTGGTCGCAGAGCGTTTGCGGAGTGGCGGGTTGTTCGGGTGTGAGCAGGCTGTCGACTTCGCGTGTCGTCAATCCTTTCGGCAAGCGCTTCCATCGGCGAGGCAGGCTGAGGTTTTCGGCGACGTTGGCCGCGAGAATTTTTTCGTTTTCGGCGAATTTGTAAAAGGCCCGAAGAGCGGCGATTTCGAGGTAGATGGTTTCGGAGCTTGGTTTGCGTGCGGAATTTCTTTCGCCCGTCTTCAACGGACGCCGCGTTTCGTCTTCGATGAATGCCATGAGGTCGGACAGCTTGACTGCTTTCCAATCGGTCAACCTGTGCTTCTCGGCCCATTTTAAAAACGAATTGAGCTGAGCGGCGTATGTCTTTTGAGTCTTCTCCGATTGCCCGCGCTCGTGCCGCAAGTAATAGAGAAAATCTTCGACGAGGTTTTGCACGGCTAGATCTCTTTACCGGTCAGTTTACGATACGCGTCCAAATATTTCTCCGTCGTTTTCGCGACGACGTCTGAAGGCAACACGGGACCGGGCGGCTGTTTGTTCCACGTGAGCGTCTCGAGATAGTCGCGAACGAATTGTTTGTCGAAGCTCGGCTGATTCCGGCCCGGTTGATATTGGTCGGCCGGCCAGAAACGCGATGAGTCGGGCGTCAGAACTTCGTCGATCAGAATCAATTTCCCGTTCTCAATGCCAAATTCGAATTTCGTGTCGGCAATGATGATGCCGCGTTTCAAGGCGTACTCGACAGCGAAGGAATAAATTTTCAGGCTCAGGTCGCGGGCTTTTTCGGCGACGTCGCGTCCAGTAATTTTGCAGGCTTCTTCGAACGCAATGTTTTCATCATGACCGGTTTCTGCTTTGGTCGCTGGCGTAAAAATGGGTTCCGGCAGGCGCGAAGAATTTTGCAAACCGGGCGGCAACTTAATTCCGCAAATGGCGCCGGTCTTCTGGTAATCCTTTAAACCCGAGCCACACAAGTAACCGCGCACCACGCACTCAATCGCGAGCGGCTGCGATTTTTTGACGATCATGCTCCGGCGTTCCAGTTGCGTGGCGTATTTTTGCAATTGCGCGGGCAGGGGATCGCTCGCGCGACAGGCGAGATGATTGGGAACGAGCTTCTCCGTTTGCGAAAACCAGAAATGCGAAATCTGCGTCAGCACTTCGCCTTTGCGCGGAATGCCATTGGGCATGATGACGTCGAACGCCGAGATGCGGTCGGTGGCGACGAAGAGAAGATGTTCGCCGAGGTCGAAAATTTCGCGGACCTTTCCGCTTCGGACTTTGCGGAGGCCGGGTAAATCCAGATTGAGCAGCGGCTCGTTTGCCATCACCGCTAAGCTTTTACCTTTCCAACAGCGCGCGGCAAGCTTTCCGTAGTTCTTCGAGATGTTTTTTCGACTTGGCTTCGATGTAACAGCGGAACACCGGCTCGGTGCCGCTGGCGCGGAATGCGACCCATTCGAAGTCGGGCAAAAGGAATTTGAAACCGTCCGTCGTGATAAATTTCTCCACGGGAAACGGACCGACTTTGTCGAGACCCTTGCCCAGCATCGCCATGAGATGATCTTTTTTATCGGTCGCCACGTGAATATTAATGCGGTCGGTGAAAAATGGGCCGGTTTGTTTTTCCAGTTCCTTGAGAATTTGCCCGAGCGATTTGCGTTCGGTGGCGACGAGTTCGGCCATGAGGAGACAGGCAAGAATGCCATCCTTTTCGGGGACGTGACCTTTCACACTCAAACCACCGGATTCTTCGCCGCCGACGATGATCGATTCGCTTTCCATCAAAGCGCCGATGTATTTAAAACCGACCGGCACTTCGTGGATCTTCACGCCGAAAATGCGGGCGACGGCGTCGATTTGCGCGCTCGTCGGAACGGTGCGAACCGCCGCGCCGCTCCAGCCACGATTCTTTTTGAGATGATACAACGTCAGCGCCAGGACCTGGTTCGGCGTCATGAACGTGCCGTCCTTATCGACGATGCCAAAACGATCCGCGTCGCCGTCGGTGGAGAGGCCGAGCTGAGCTTTGCCACTGCGGATGGTTTTGATCACTTCCGGCAAATGCTCAGCACTTGGCTCCGGCGGATGACCCCCGAAAAGCACGTTGGTATAATTGTGAAAGACGGTCAGTTTTGCGCCGGCCTGTTCCAACAACGTATCGAGATAACCGCGTCCACAACCGTACATGACGTCGACTGCGATTTTCAGTTTCGCTTTTTTGATCGTGG
>JAICXV010000234.1 GCA_025934545.1 Verrucomicrobiia bacterium | reverse complement strand
GGAAAATCCAACCGGTCAACAGGGCAAGGAGCACGGCATAATACCAGGTAGACGTCAGCAACGTTGGTGTCGAAACGTTGATCGCCGCGGGCCGCCATTGCACGCACCACTGGCTGATGACAATAATTCCTTTCATCAAACCCCAACTCGCATGATTGAAAAGTCCGGCGAGCGACGGCGCCCAAAATCCGGTCAGCAAACTTCCAAGACAACTGATCAGAGTTAATGCCGTCATCGGCACTACCACAAAATTCGCCGGCGTGCTGATGATGTTGAACACGTGAAAATATTGCGCGCCAAGCGGAATCGATCCGAGCCATGCCGCCAACGAAATCGCGAGCGTGTCGACAAAGAATTTGCGCGGATGCGCGATCCAGCCGCCATGCCAGAATTGTTGCGCAGCGATTTGTTTCGGCAAAAACGGGTCCGGTTCAAACGGTTTTCCGAGCCAGCTTCGAACAATTGGCAAGACCAACACGATGCAAAGGACGACGACGAATGACAGTTGGAAGCCAGCCTGAAACAATTGTTGCGGATCCCACAGCAAAATAATCAGCGCCGCCGTGAACAGCGAATTGACCAGATCGCTTGGACGCTTCACCGCCCAGCCGCCGATCACGATTGTCGCCATAATCGACGCGCGAATCGCTGACGCTGGAAATCCGGTTAAACCGGCGTAAAACCAAATCGTCGGAATCGTGAGAAAACCGGCGAGGGCCCTCGGCACTCGCAGCACCTGGAAAAAAGTGACGAGCATGGCCGTGATCAAGCCGATGCGCAGCCCGTCGACAGCGAAAATATGAAAAGTCCCAGCTTTGACGAACGGTTCTTCGACCGACGCCGTCATCGGCGCTTTCCAATCGAGCACCAACGTCCAAATCAGACGAAGCGGGAGATCTTCTTCGCTTAATCCGATGGCGAGCGTGTTTTTCGCGTAAGCGGCAAACCGGTCGGACAATGGTTTGGTAGTGCCGCCTGCTGCGATTTGCCAATCGTTGGTCGAGGTTGCGCGCAGCTGGTAGTAAATACCTTTTCGTTTGAGGAAAGATTTCGAGTCGAAAAGTTCGTCGGCGAACGGCCCGCTGGGTTGTTGGATGACGCCGCTGATTGCGACGCATTGTCCGGTGTAGAATTGTTCGGGCAGGACACCGGGCGTCATGACGATGAGTTGTCCGCTTGCCGATTGCCAGTTTGTGCCGCGCGCGAGCGCCGCGACATCAATATATGCGACCGATCGCATCGCTTCCTCATGATGTCTCTCGAAAATATGTTCAGCAGGAGGCTGCCGTAATTTGCCGCGGACAGTGACATATTCCGGTTTGTCCGAAAGCAACACGCGCAAATCGGACGAAGGGACAACGGCGGTGCGCCATACCATGTTCGTCCATCCGAGCAACAGAAATGCGCCCAGAATAAAAATCCAACGGAGCCGAACCGAAATCAACGCGACAAGCGCAACCGCCAAACACGCAACGAGCAACCACTGAAAAGGCGCATGAAGAAAATCACCGACGAGAATTCCCGCCGCGTAAACCACCGCCGCGCTGAGCAGTGGACGTCGCATTTATCGGGGTTTCCTTTTACGCGTCGCCACGCCGTAGACGATCAACCCGAAGGCAGCTCCGCATGAATCCAACACGACGTCGTGAACGGAAGCTTCCCGGCCGCGAACATAGCGCTGATGAAATTCATCGGTCGTGGCGTAAAATGCGCACAACAACAAAACCGCGACGAACTGCGCGGCGGGTGCGAATTTCATGAACCCTTGTTCGCCGCGCAATGCGCGCAAAAGCAATAAGCCTAACATCGCGTATTCCACGAAGTGTCCCGTTTTGCGGATAGCGTAGTGGACCTTTTCAAACTGTTCGTCGGTCAGGTCCGGTTTGAAAATCAGCAAGAACGGCCGGATGAACCGCGACGTATTTTGCGGCGTCCCGGCGCTGGTCGATGCGCTGAAAATCACGAGCATCCAGATGACCACCGGCAGCCAATATTTCAAAAACCGAAATGTCACGCGTCTTAAGACAAGAGATAGCGCATCGCGATTGCAATGCAAATTTGCGCGTCATAAACCAGTTGACTCAACCCGACAACGAATTAAAGGTAAACGCATCGGATACGTCATCGCCATAATTGCTGCTTATTTGATTGGCTCTTTGCCCACGGGTTATCTGGCGGGCAAGGCCAAGGGCATTGATATTCGAACGGTCGGCAGCCGGAACATCGGCGCTACCAATGTTTTTCGAACCATCGGCAAAGGGCCGGGAACGATCGTGTTGCTCGTCGACGCACTCAAAGGCGTCGCCGCTTGCCTGGTTGTTCCGGTTGTTCTCCTGAAATTTTTTCCTGAAGAATCGAAAGAAACACTTTCGCTCGTCAGCGGCATTGGCGCAATTCTCGGACACAATTATACCTGCTGGCTGAAATTCAAAGGCGGCAAAGGCGTTGCCACGACCGGCGGAGTCGTCTTCGCTTGGGCTCCGCTCGCCGGTGTGACCGCATTGATCGTCTGGATCGTTTTTGTTTTGGCGACCAAATACGTATCCGTCGCGTCAATCGCTGCAGCGATTACTTTGCCGATTGCCGCGTGGGCATGGCGCGGCAATCCGTCGGCCTCGGTGGGCTATCCGGTTCTGGTTTATGCGCTGGCCGCGCTCGGCGCATTGGCGATTTACAAACACAAAGCCAACATTCAACGGCTGATGAACGGCACCGAAAATCGCATCGGCAAAAAGAAAACCTGATATGCGCGTGACAGTTGTGGGGGCGGGAGCGTGGGGAACGGCGCTGGCAAATCTACTTTGCCAGAATGGACACGACGTCACTTTGTGGGGACACAACGCCGAAAATCTTCGCGCCGTTGAACAGGCTGGAAAAAACACGCGCTACCTGCCGAACATCGACCTTTCGTCCGACTTGCGGTTTGAGAAAGATCTCGGTGCAGCGATCAACGGTGCGGAATGTGCGGTCATCGCTGTTCCGTCCAAACATTTTCGCGAAGTCACCGCGAAGATGGCGGACTTCAACGGCATCGCAGTCAGCGTGACGAAAGGCATCGAATACGACACTGGCCTGACCATGTCCGGGATTATGCGCGAAACGATGCCGAACGCCGCCGCGTCCGCGCTCACCGGCCCGACACTCGCGATGGAAGTCGCAAAGAATATTCCCGCAGCAATCGTGGCGGCAAATCCCGACGGTGAAATCGCGCAGAAAATCCAAATCCTTTTCAGCACGCCGGCGTTTCGTGTTTACACGACCAATGATGTGCTCGGTGTGGAATTGGGCGGCGCGTTAAAAAACGTTGTCGCCATCGCCGGTGGTATTGGCGACGGCCTTGGATTCGGCGACAACGCCAAAGCCGCGCTCGTGACGCGTGCCATTGTGGAAATCCGACGGCTCGGCGTGGCGTGCGGCGCGCAATCAGAAACGTTCGCGGGACTGAGCGGGCTCGGCGACCTGACCGTTACCTGTTTTTCCAAACTCAGCCGCAACCGTGGTTTCGGCGAACGGGTCGGTCGCGGCGAAAAGGTTCCCGACATTCTTTCCAGCACGATTACCGTTGCTGAAGGTTATCCGACGGCGCGTTCGGCCTACCAACTCGCGCGCAAAGTAAATGTCGAAACCCCGATCATCGACGAAGTCTATGAAATGCTTTATTGCGGCAAAGACATCCGCAAAGCCGTGCACGATTTGATGACGCGCGAATTGAAACGCGAGTGTTAGGCCATCGCCTTCTTCATCGCTGCCAGCAGATCGTTGTATTCCTCGTAAGTTTTATATTGCGGAAACTGCTTCTTGATATTGTCCGGCGCGTGAAACAGGAAACCCACATTTGCCTCGGCCAACATCAACGTGTCATTGAACGAATCGCCCGCCGCGATGATAAAGTATTTCAAACTTTTTAACGCGATCACCGAATTCTTTTTCGGATGTTCCTGGCGCAATTTATATCCGGCGATGCGCCCGTTTTCGACCACGAGGTAATTGCAAAAAATCGTGGGCCATTCCAATTGTTTCATAATAGGTTTGGCAAATTGCTCGAACGTGTCCGACAAAATGATCACTTGCGTCAACGACCGCAACTCGCGCAAGAACTCCAGCGCGCCCGGCAACGGTTCCATTTCGCCGATGACTTCCTGAATGTCGGAAAGTTTGAGCCCGTGCTTGTCGAGAATCTCGATGCGACCGCGCATGAGCTTGTCGTAATCAGGTTCGTCGCGGGTCGTGCGGCGCAATTCGGGGATTTTGGTTTTTTCGGCGACGTTGATCCAAATTTCGGGAACGAGAACACCTTCAAGATCGAGGCAAACGACAGTTTGTTTCACGGCGCCAGTTTTCCAAGAACGCGCGGCGATGTCGAGCGCGAGCGTTGGCGGCTTGCTTTGAAGACGTGCCGCGAGTATTTATTCTACTGCCCACGAACAAACCTTCTATGCACCGTTTCCGGATTTTCTCGCTCGCTGCGATCGCTTTGGCGGTTTGCCTGACGTCGTGGGCGGCGACGCTGAACGTTCCGCCGCGCGCCGCCAATGCGCTGTCCGGCCAGCAATTCGTTAACGTCATCCTCCCGATGGCCACGCCGCCGGATTTACAACGCGAAAACTGGATTTACGCTCAAATCGCCAGCGGCAATGTCCCGAACTTCATGCGCACGCTCGTGCCGATCACCACGAACCTCACCATCAGCGGCACATCTCACACGGTCACTTACTACGTCACGCCCGACTATATGGCGATCGGTTCTGACTCCGATTATTTCCTGGAACCGATGACGCCTTTGCTGGCGCAACGTCTCGACACTCTTCTCGGCACCATTCGTCCGACGCGCAAAATGGTTAACGACATCGCCAACAAAGCTGTCGTTCATCTGCAACCCAATCCGATTCCGCCAGACCCCAACATGATTACTGTGCCGTATTTCAATCAGCACAACACGATGGTCTGGACCCAACGCGTCGTCACGCTCGCCGCCCATCCATTGGGTTCGCTTGTCGACGGCGATAAAAAAGACGTCATCGTCTCGACACTCATTTACAACAATCTCCACACCGGTGTTCCAAAACCCGTCGTCATCTACGGCTGGCATTATCCCGACGGCACATTCATTCAACCTGAATACAACGGCCACGAAGAAACGTATGCCGATTACAGTCACGGCATCCGCATGGTG
>JAICXV010000353.1 GCA_025934545.1 Verrucomicrobiia bacterium | reverse complement strand
TCAGCCTGTTGCCCTCCATTGCCCACCGCTAAGGCGCAACATCTGAAGCATGCGGAAGGTTTTCGCACGGGGCGTCGTGCTTTCCGTCCGGTAACGTTGTTCGACGTCTCGCGGCACCGCACGAAGATTGCAGCCGAGGCAGATGTTCCAGACGAGGTTCCGACTTTGAAATTACATTCGCGCGCCTCACGTCGTCTGGATCGCGCTGCGAAACTGTTGCTCATCGCCGCCGAAGAAGCTGTCTTGCAATCGAAGGTGAATTTTGGCGCACCGTCGCTTCAGAAAACCCCGATCGTTCTTGGCACGACGAGCGGCGGCATGAGTATGGGCGAGACGTATTATCGAACTGCGATGGAAAAGGTCGTTGCCAAAACGCAGCAGGCGACGCGCGTCATTCAATATCTAGCTCAAACGCAAATCGCTTTGCTGGCGGAGGCGCTCGGCACTCGCGGTCAAACGATCACCATCGCCAATGCGTGCGCTTCCGGTTCAAACGCGGTCGGCCATGCCTTTCAAATGGTCCGCGACCGCAAGGCCGATGTGGTTGTGACCGGTGGTTACGATGCGCTTTGCGAAATGGTGTTTAGCGGATTTGATTCATTGCAGGCTTTGTCGCCGACGCAATGCCGGCCGTTCGATGCTACTCGCGATGGCTTGGCTCTCGGCGAAGGCGCGGCGGTTTTTATTTTCGAATCGGCTGAGCACGCTGCCTGGCGCGGTGCGAAGACGATTGGCGAAATTGTCGGTTACGGCGCGTCGACTGATTGCCATCATCTCACGCAACCGCAACCCGAAGGCAACGCGGCGTTCGCCTCGATGTCCGCCGCGTGTGCATCTGCGCGGCTTGATCCGCAAAAAATTGGTTATATCAACGCGCATGGCACGGGCACGCCGTTGAATGACGTTGCCGAAGCTGGGGCGATCAATCGCTGGGCAGGCGAGGGCGCCTCACGAGTGCCGGTCAGTTCGACGAAGGCGAGTGTCGGCCATCTTCTCGGCGCGGCGGGCGCAGTCGAAGCTGCGGTCTGCCTGATGGCTTTAGAAGGTCAGTGGTTGCCGCCCATGTGCAGCACACAGACGCCTGATCCGAAATGCCAGTTTCCACTCGTGCTCAAGCCGACGGATGCGACTCTCGAATATGTGTTGAGCAATTCGTTCGGTTTCGGTGGCGCGAATGCCAGTGTTATTTTCAGGAGGGCGGATTGAAACGCGTGTTCGTCAATGGAATCGGCGCTGTTTCTCCCGCAGGTTGGTCTGTTGAAACGCTGCGCACCGCGTTGAACAACGGACTTATGTCCGCGAACGCCTGTGTGCAACGGCCCGGTTCTGCGCAGCCCATCGCGTGTCGACGCGTGCCGCCGCCAAATCCCGCGCCATCGTTTTTTGCCCATGGACGGTTAAGGCGAACGACTCCGATTACCGGTTTCGCGGCCAGCGCGGTCATGCAGGCCATTACCGAAGCGAAAGTTGATCCGAAAACCGAGCGCATCGGAATCATTCTTTGCGTTTTGGCAGGTTGCCTCCAATTTACGCGCCGGTTTTATCACGAAGCATGGCACGATCCGTCGACGGCCAGTCCACTCGTTTTTGCCGAAACAGTTTTCAATGCCCCGAGCAGTCACATCGCCGCCGTCCTGCCGAGCGCTGCAATCAATTACACGTTGCTGGGAGATACGAGTGGTTTTCTTGATGGTCTCGCGCTCGCGGCGGATTGGCTTGAGGACGGATTCGTCGATGGCTGTGTCGTCGTTGGCGCCGAAGAAATTGATTGGCCGACGGCGGACGCGTTTCGATTATTTTCTCGTCGCATCGTTTGTTCCGAAGGCGCGGGAGCCGTTTATTTGTCGAATCGCGAATCGCGCGACAGCGATACGATTGAGCTCGCCGCAATCACCGATGCACAAATTTACAGCGACAAACGAAGTAAAGTTGCCGCGAGCAAAAACGTCCGGTCGGAATTAAATCAATTCAGCAACGCATCGTTGCTCTGCGACAGTCGCACGGGCATTAAACCGTACGATTTGGCCGACGAAAAAACGTGGAGCGATTGGGGCAGCGCACGGCTTTCGCCCAAAACAATTCTCGGTGAAGGCATGATGGCCGGCGCGGCGTGGCAATGTGTGGCGGCGGTCGACGCTTTGCGTCAAGGCGTCGCTGGACAAGCTCTCGTCGCGATCAGCGGTTGCCTGCAACAAGCGGGTGGAGCATGCTTCGCGCGAAATAAATAGATGGCCCAACGCACTATTGTCATCACTGGCGGCAACGGACGTCTTGGCGCGGAAATGGCGCGCGCGTTTTTGCGCCGTAATCCCGAAGATTTCGTTTGGTTGACCGTTCGCGAACGGCGCGACCGCGCCGACAGCGTTGCGGCCGACTTTCCAAAACGTTGCTTCTGCATCACCCTCGATGTGACAAAGCCGGAGGATTGGAAAACAGGCGTCGCGACAATCGTCCAACGCAACAAAACTATAGACGTCCTCGTCAATAACGCCGGGTCTCACGAAGACAGTTTACTGGCGACCATGCCGGAATCGTCGTGGAACAAAGTGATCGGTGCGAACCTGGATTCGGTTTTCCACGCTTGCCAGTCCGTGTTGCCGACGATGATTTCGCAGCGGCGCGGTCGCATCATTAACATTTCTTCGCTGAGCGCAATTGTTTCTCCGCCTGGGCAAACGAACTATGCGGCAGCGAAGGCGGGGGTTGTTGCTTTGACGCAATCGCTCGCGAAGGAAGTCGCGCGGATCGGAATTACGGTGAACGCCATTTGCCCCGGTTATGTTGAGACGGAAGCTTTGAGCGGCATGGACGCACAGGAACTCGAAGCGATCCGCCAGCGTATTCCGATGCGACGGCTCGCCAAACCTGAAGACATTGCAGGAGCGGTTCTTTTTTTTGCGAGTGCGGACGCTGATTATGTGACTGGCGCTGTGCTCAAGATTGATGGAGGATTAATTTGATGAACGAAGCTGAATTGCGACAACAAATCAAAAACATCATGGTCGAGAACCTGATGTTAAAAATTCCGCCTGCCGACATAGGCGACGACCAGCCGTTGTTCGGCCCGGGCAGTCTTGGCCTCGATTCCGTCGATGCACTTCAACTCGTGGTCGCGCTGGATAAAAATTTCGGCCTGAAAATTCCTGACGCGGGAAAAGCGAAAGAAGTTTTGCAATCCGTCAGTGCGATGGCGAAGGAGGTGCAAGCAAAACACACCGCAACGTAACGCCGTTAGGCGACCTTTATTGTCTGTTCCGACGGTAAAGACCACAAGTAGTCGCGGATTTCGAGGTTCATCCGATCGATTTCCGCGAGGAAACTGCCAGCGGACATTCGATAGTCTTCAGCGTTGCGTTCCGTCTGCCTGATGCGAGCAACCTGTCGTTCGAATTGCTGGATACGTTCCGGACTAGACCAACCGCAGCAACCCGTGCGGCCGAGGCAACGAAGCCCTGCGTCCTGATCTGGCGCGCAGCCCGTGTCCCTCGCCAGATGCGCCGCCGTTGCATGCCAAAAACCCCAGACGATATGGTGCGGGTCCTGCCTCGTCGCGGAGTGTTCGCATGAACGGAAAAGTTGTCGTCATTACCGGTGCACTGGGCGCGCTCGGCCGCGTCGTGGCCGAGACTGCTGTCGGGCGCGGCGCGCGCGTCGCCGGCATCGATCACGCATCGTCACAGCCCGCAACAACGCCGGGCAGGATCGAACTGGGTGGCGTCGATCTTTCAGATGCGGCGGCGGCAAAGAAAGCGATCGATACGGCCGCGGCGCATTTCGGAAGGATCGACGCGCTGGTCAACATCGCCGGCGGATTCACCTTCGAGACTGTTGCCGACGGCGACATCAAGAGCTGGCAGCGCATGTATGCGTTGAACGTTTTGACCGCGCTCAACACCTCGCGCGCGGCGATCCCGCATCTTGCGGCGTCCACCGCCGGCCGCATCGTCAACATCGGCGCGATGGGCGCACTGCAGGCAGGCGCGGGAATGGGCCCCTATGCCGCCTCGAAAGCCGGCGTCCATCGCCTCACCGAGGCGCTCGCCGCCGAGCACAAGGGCAGCATCACCGTCAACGCGGTGCTGCCCTCGACCATCGACACATCAGCCAATCGCGCCAGCATGCCCAAGGCGGATTTCTCCAAATGGGTCACGCCGCAGGAACTGGCGG
>JAICXV010000758.1 GCA_025934545.1 Verrucomicrobiia bacterium | reverse complement strand
AGCGCGCGCTCCAGGGAACGAATGGCACCCTCAAAAAGCATCAGGACAATATGTCAGGGCGGAGCGGTCAGTGTGGCGGTTTCGCGGTACGATTTCCAGGGATTGGCAGCGCGCATGTGGGGCGTGTCGGGACGTTGGGGTTATTTATTGTTTAACGTTGATGGCGAGCAGGACGGCAATGCGATCCAGCACATCATCCGGCGGATATTTGGCATCGGAAACAAGGCCTTGGGCGTAAGCAACTTTTTCCGGCCGGACATCCGAAAGATTTTTCAATTTATCCTGCAGAGCCGCGATGCCCGGGACAGAGGATTGATCCGCCGATGCCGGCGCATTTGTCCGGGCAGCGGTTTGGCTCGGTTCCACCTTGGGAACACGACTTGGATTGAACTCGATTTCCATACACTTGTTTTCCTACTTGGCACATCGGTAGCTGGGCGGAAAACTTTAACCCTTTTTTGGCCTCCTAAATGATTCCTAACGCGTCGGTAACGTTGAAAATAGGCTCGCAGCTGTATATTGCCCAAATTTGGCAGGAGAATTCTGCATAAACCACTCATCCGGAGCTCCGGCAGCCTCGCGATCGGCCAGCAATTGATGCGTCCGCGCCCCGCTTTTCACCGAGCGCTCTCCCCCGTTGAACACCTCGTCGGCCGCCCAAATGGTGTGGCCCGTCTCAGCGTTTACCAAACGCAACCGCCAGCCAATCTCCATCGGCGGATAAGCGCGAAACACCGTCAAACGCGCGAACAACACGGCGTCGCACGCCGAATTTTCCCGCAGCAACGTAAACAAATCCGGCGGCAAAACTTCTTCCGTGGTCCAATCGGCGCGTCCCGAGCGATTTTTCAAAAACGCAGCGTCGGACGTCACCACTTCGAATTTCTTGGTTTTGATGAATTCACTCAGCAGCACCGGTTCGAGACTCGCGCGACCATCGGCCAATGTTTCGTCATTCTCATTGCACGTCAGCGGGAGCACGACCACGCGGCGGATATTTTTCGGCAACGCAGCACTTTCGGTATAAATATTTTGCGGCTGATAACCCTTGCCTCGCACCAGGTCGCTGGGTGTGGCAACGGTGTGGCAACCCGTGATCAAAGCGCATCCAACCAATGCCGCACTCGTGATCGCCCATTTTGAAATCGTTCCAGGAAAGTTCATGGCTTAACCCTTGGTGCTGTTGATCTGCGACGTCAGGTATTGCATCTGTTGATTGATTTTTGCCTGCGCCGTTTCCATCGCTTGAAATTCCGACGTCAAACGTGCTGAATCCGCCGAGATCTTTTTTTCGAGATTCGCGATCTGAGTGCTCAGATTATTCGTCTGGGTTTTCAAACTCGCCAGGTGATTGGGAATCGTGCCGTCGTCGCCGATGGTTTGGGTGATAAAATTATTCACTTTCGTCACCCATCCATTAGTCGAGTCCGTAAAGAATGCTTTTACACCGCTTAGGTTATTGGTCAGCGCGTTCGTCAACGCCGTCGAATCCGTTACCTTCAAAGTGTTGTCTTGCCCGTTCGTCTGGATGCCAAGCTGCGATAACATCGAAATGGTACCCGACAAACCCGAGAGCGTCGAATACACCGATGATCGCAATTGCGAAGCAATGTTGCTGGCGGTGACATCGCCCGTCAGCGTCCCGGGACTGGTCTTTCCGTTTGAACCGGTCGTCACAATCTGCTGCGCGCCGATCGAGGTCTGCACCTTGTTGTAATCGGTAGCGAATTGCTGAATGGCGTTGCTGATTTT
>JAICXV010000520.1 GCA_025934545.1 Verrucomicrobiia bacterium | reverse complement strand
TAAGGATAGACGACGAGAATTTTCACGGCTCAGCTAAATCGGCACCAGAGATTTTGATATGCAGCGATCAACTGGTCGAAACTGGCGGCGCTCGTCGCCAACTCCATTTGCACATCACGCAGTAATTGAGGCTCGCGCAATGTCGCCGGCTCCCAAAGAAGCAGAGACAGCGCGTTAAAGAGCCGCTCGCGCGGGTAGCGAAACGCTTTTTCTTTCCAAAGCGAAGGCGCGCCAAACGTTGCGGCATTCACGAGGACGTTGCGCGCGAGTGTCGTCTCCGGACATTTGTTGATGGGGCAAAGCGCATATTCGATCGCGGACTCGAAGCGCTGATGCAATCGCCGGGCCTCCAACCACAACCATAATCGCAGCGCCATCGAGACGAGTTCACGCTGGCGTTCGATCAATTGCTCGCGGCCAGCTTGCGTCTTCTGTGGATGCAATTTGAAATCGACGCCAACATTGTGATAACACCGCAACGTTTCTAGCCACGGCAGTCTTTCACTCGGAACGAAACTTCGCAAACGCCGGTTGCGCTCGCGGCAACTGGCGTGATAAAGGCCGAAAGCGGTCAGCACGGCGTCGCCAAACGCAAGCTGCGCCTTTGCCTGGTTGCGTCCGACAAAATCGGCATCGGCAGCGGTAAAGGTTTCGCGTTCGAGCAGTGAACTGGAAAAAAGCAAACCGGACGAACGATTCATCAAAAGCCGGGTCGCTTCAGAGAGCGGAAGTGTGTTGGGAGCGCGGTGTTGGCGGCAGCGTCGGAGCAAGTCGGTGCCGCCCCATAAACGACGATGCCCGGCAACGAGGTCATAGTAATGCATCGTGATGGGGCTGCTCTCCAACTTTTGCTGCGAGACGATTTTGAATTCGATTTCCAGACCGACTTCCGGTGCGAGTTGCTCACACAAATGATGAAGGTGTGGGCGGAATTTGCGCTCGTTCATCCAGGACGGGCCGCGCATGAGAATGTAAAATTCCAAATCATTGTAAGGGCGGTCGCCATCACTGGTGCGCAACACGCCACCTTCACCACGACCATAACCGCCGCCAAGAAGAATACCGTCGAGCCTGTTGGCGGGGATCGCTGAAAAAACCGCCGCGACCACACGGTCGCAGGAATGCGCCAGGTGCGCCTCCAGCTTTTCGCTGCCATCCAAAGTAAATCGCGTCGTCTCAAGCATGGGTTTTTTGCAATGTTTCTTTGAGATATTCTTCAACCCGGTCAAGGATCACAGGCTCAGCAAATCGGGCCCGAACTTCCTGCTGGCCGAGAGTCGCGATTTTCACACGGACGGATCGTTCGGCCACCAGTTCGAGAATTCGCTCCGCGAGATCTTCGAAATCTCCAGCTTTGTAAGTGAGACAATTTTTGTGGTCGCGAAATAATTCGACACTGCCACCGGTCGTCGTTCCGATGACCGGCAATCCGCTGGCCATCGCTTCCAACGGCGTCAGCGCAAAAGGTTCCGGCCATTCCGATGTAAAAAGGAGCGCGTCGTGCTCGGCATAAGTGGCCGGCATTTCCGAGGGGGGCAGCGCATTAAAAAACTGCACCGGCAATTCGTGCTGACGAACGAAGTCATGCAGTTTCTTTTCATAATCGCGGGTTCCGCTTCCGTAGACGCTGAGAGTTCCTTCGAACTTCCCTTTGACGACATACATAGCGCGCAATGCGGTCATGACACCTTTGTCCTCGTGCAAGCGCCCAACATACAGCAATCGTCGGACGGGTGATTCGGCTGGTTTCGGCGAGCTTTGAAAACGCGATGTATTAATTGGGCAATAGATAACCGCGCCGTGCTTTACCGCGAATCCAGCAGCCACTGTGAAATCCCTTAAAGAATTGCTGCAAAAATAAATTCGCGGGAAACGAAGTTTCTCCATGGGATCGGTTGGCGCGGTCGAATCGAGCCGCCGACGATGCCCTGTTGCCGTCCAAAACGAACGCAGCAGCCGGTTCTTGGTCGATTGCGGTTTTCCGTTCCACCATCGCAACCACACGTCGCTGTAGGCGCTTCGCGCCAGCCAATGGTCGCAGACCGCGAATACCGCCGGCACGCCGCAGTATTGCAGCGTAAACAACATCGACTTAGACAGCCCGCTGAAGTTCCAGCAGTAGACCAGTTCCGGTTGGAACGATTTCAGCAAAACCCGCAATTGCTCGTTATTGTGGCGCTCGAGTTTTTCCAGCTTATGAATCGGCAGCCATGGATTGCCAAACATTCCGTGGATGCGTAACACGCGCTGGACGTGCGGCTGATGAACGTCAGGCCGGGTGCTGCAATAATCCGAAGTCAAAACCCACATTTCATGGCCGCGGGCGCGCAGACCTTCTGTGATCTGCTCGCAATGCAGTTCATAACCGCCAACGTAATGCGGTGGGTACAGATTATTTATGACCAGTATCTTCATTTTGCAGAACGCGATAATGACGCCAGCCATCTCTGAAGCCGTCGAGGATCCCGCGCCGTTGGCGCCAGCGAATTTTCGCCGCGTACGGCAATTCGGTCAGTCGATTAGTTTTCAAACAATAGGCCAAGTCGCGACGGGTATCGTTGGCCCAGCCGAGCAAGACCGTTTGCACGATGTTGAATCGATGCGGGCTTTTGTCCCAGGACGCGGCCAGCGCCCGAGCATCGCCGAAGCTTCGTTTGTAGGCTTGTTCCGGAGAATAGTTGTGCGAATGCATGACAATCGCGTCAGGCACATAAACGACTTTGTAGCCCTGCCCTTTTGCCCACCATGTATATTCGTGGTCTTCGGCGTATTGCAGTTTTTCGAGAAAACCGCGTTTTTCCCAAATGTCTTTGCGAATACCGCTGCTGACCATGCTGAAGAAATGACGCCATTTTTTTGATTCGCGCCTCGGGCCAAAGCAACGGTCGTAGTCGCACGCGTAAACAGCCTGGCACGACGGCCGCGGCGTCTGACGGCCGAAACAAGCGGCCACTTTCGGATCGTGTAAGGCGCCGGAAAGTTCACGCATCCAATTCGAGCCTTGCGGTGTGGCATCGGCATTGAGGAACAAGCAATAGTTTGACCGGGCCAAGCACATGCCGCGATTCATCACGCGACTGGGGTTGTAATCTTTTGACTGGATCTGTTCGAAGTGCGCCGGTTTGGCTTTGCGGATCATGTCAATGGAGCCATCGGTCGAACCTGAATCGATCACGATCAGTTCCCAGTTG
>JAICXV010000465.1 GCA_025934545.1 Verrucomicrobiia bacterium | reverse complement strand
GGATGAACGGCAGGCCAAGGGTCCAGTTCACGCCGTTATCGAACGCGATCATTTTCAACGGGACAAGCCCCTGGTCGTGATACATCGCGACGACGGCTTCGTAATCGCCGCGATAGGCGTAATGGAAAAGTGTGTCGGCGGCGAATGGGCCGGCGACGTTTAATCCATTCTGGCGCGCGGCTTTGACGACCGGTTCGATGATGTCGATTTCTTCACGACCGAGTTCGCCGCCTTCGCCCGCGTGCGGGTTCAATCCGCAAACGCCGATGCGCGAGCGCGAAAGGTTCAAATCGGCGCAGGCCTGGTGCGTCAGGCGAATTGCCAAATCAATTTTGTCGGCGCGGAGTTGCGTGGCGAGCAACTTCATCGGGACATGCGTTGTCGCCAATGCGACACGCAACCATTTGCCGTTGCCGTCTTCGCCCAAGAGCATCATCGCCGTTTTTTCCGTGCCGGCGAGGGCGCTGAGAAATTCTGTTTGGCCGATGAAGGGCTGGCCGCTCCGCAGAACCGCTTCTTTGTTCAGCGGCGCAGTGACGAGCGCGTCCATCTCGTGCTTCAAACAACGTTGCGCGCCGTCGGTCAGCCACGCGAGCGCGGCGCGCGCGGCGGCCGGCGAACCGGTGGCCAGGCCGCTGGGCAAAGGCGTTGGCAACGGGTCGTGAACAAAAACTTTGCCTTTCGGCGCGTCGGAATAGCGCGCGATCGGCAGGTTCAGGCCGAGTTTTTCTTTCGTGCGATTGAGCACGAGCGGGTCGCCGATGATCAGATATTTTGTGTCGTCGCTGTTGAGTTCAGCGGCGAGGGCCTTGAGCGTTACTTCCGGCCCGATGCCGGTCGCGTCGCCAAGGGATATGGCAATCCAGCCTGTCATAGTCGTCTAATCGACCAAGCGGACAAACGCTTTGTTTTTAAGTCGCGCAATCCATTTCTCGAACAGGCGGCGCTGTTCGTCGGTGCGCAGTTTCTGTTGAATTTCGTCCCGCACTTCGGTCAGCGGTTTGACGTGCGCGGGTTTGACTTCTTCGGCGTAAACGATGAAGACCGAGTCAGCATCGGACGGCTCAATTAGCCCGCTATGTTGACCGGCCTTGAGTTTGAACGTGGCGTCGACCAGTTCTTTGCGGATGTCGCTGTCGCGACCGATCCATCCACGATCGCCGCCTTTGGCTCGCTGGGAATCGGAAGAATAAACGCTGGCCATTTCGGCGAACGACGCGCCGCCGTCGATCTTACGGATGATTTCTTCGCCGAGTTTGCGAGCCGTTTCAGGAGAATCGGCCGGCTTGGGCAGAGTGATCATGCGCAGTTTAACCTGGTCGCCGAGTTTGAATTGATCCTGATGCGAGGCGTAGTAATTTTCAATTTTCGCCGGGGAAATAATGATTTTTTCCGGCGAAGTATTTTTTTCACGCATGTAACTGACGATCATGCGTTCGCGAATCTGGTCGCGATACATTTCGGCGGTGACGCCGCGTTCGCGCAAGGTTTTGGTCATGAGCGCGCGGTCGCCATTAAAGTTTTTTCGCAACTCGCCGCGGATTTCGTCATCGAGAATGGATTCAGGGATGTCGCCGCCATTCATCTTGGTCTTGAATTCGTCCATGACGAGTTTGGCTTCGATCTTGCCGCGGATGATGTCGGTGCGATTGCTGGCCATGGCGGCGGTGAAGCCGGGAACATCGTTGGGATGTTGAGTGGCGACGGTGTGGGCCATCGGTTCGAGCTGGCGTTCGACTTCGTCGTAGGTGATGACGGATTCGTTGACGATAACGTTGATGCCATCGAGAAGTTCGGCGCGCGACGCGAGTGCTGCAAAAATGACCAGTGCGAAAATAGAAAAACGTCTCATCAAGGCGAGAGAGATACTAGGGAACAGATTTTTGGTATTCAAGAGGCGTTTTTTGATGCGAGCGAGCAAAGGCTGCAGAGACGCAAAGAATTTGGAACTCAGGAAATCAGCAGATCGGCGGCGATTTACGATTGTCGATTTACGATTGACGAGGGATGCGGAGCTCGATGGCTGACGTCTTAAATTTAAAGCGGTACGCCACGGTATGGGGTGCGAATAGGTGCGAATGACCGATAACCGGCCCGAGACAGAAATTGAACGAACCGACACGAATTCTGTGAGGGTGATAAAGTTCGTTTTTGTATAAGGGGCTGTCGGTTCGGTGGTTGTGACTTTAGCCGAGCCACGACCTGGGTACAAAAACGCACTAAAAACGGGGGTGTTTAAAAGGGTTAAACGTAAGTGGATGAAGGGTTTAGCAAAATTAATGGTGGTTTTTAAAAAGGTTTTTTTGGTGGCAGTGGACGGCAGCCAGTGACAGTGGGTGGCAGCCAGTGCAATTCTGGCGGTTTTTAACTGTGTGCTGGCAGTTTGCATAATGTGCATTCGTTACAAATTTTTTGTCGGTTGTGTCTTTCGAGACCTGCCGATTGGAAATCGGCGATACAGCAGGTTGGAAACCTGCGATACCTTTGTGCGCCTCCGAGCCTCGGAGGCTGCGGTAGGAATTATGCCATGTAGTAAAGGTCTGTCAAAGACTGTAGAGACGCCAGAGACTTAAAGGGAAGATTTTTCCCGTAAAAGTAGGGTTGGGAGCGCTTTTAGCCACGGATGGAACACAGATGAAACACCGATGAATGAAAGGACACAGCGAAGATTTTGGAGTGTGCAGTCATCTCGCGCTGTCGAATGCCCTTACATCGTTAAGCAATTGCGGGTGAATGGAGAAAGTATTATAAATCGCTGGTGAAGCGTCGCGTTAAAGCCGTTCTGATCATTGGCTGCATGGCAGGCTTACTAACGGGATCTACGACCTACGAAACGCCTTCGGCATCGCAAGAGAAATATCCCCCTTCCAGATTTTGGAATTCTCCACTTTGGGGTTGGCTTCCTCAAGCCCAAGGAAATGAGAACTACAGTTGGAAACCCTAGCGCCGGGATATTCAATGCGCAGCTTGCGGGGCATGACGGGTTTTTACCCAGCCTAGCTAAGCTTGTCAATAGAAACGAACCATACTATGGTTTGACCCCTTTTCGTGCCGTCCGAAAAAGGAACTCGCAAAGCTCCTGCTCCGAGCGACTGCCAACTAAAATCCGATAAACCGGCGCAATGTAAGCGTCATACTCGTCTTCCGGCGCTGCGCCAGCGACACCAATGGGATCCCAATCGTGATAAAGAATCTGTCGGATGGAATCCTGAACCTCGGCCGCTCTCTTCTCCTTCGAATCGGGCATAAGCATCGAGTGGTCTAGACCATATGGCTTAACGAGAAAATCAAAAGGGTGTTTGATCTCGGTTTAGCGCGGGTTATCGGCGTGTGCCGACCTATCCGCAATATGAAGGGCGTATGTAGCGCCTGATTCATCGTCAATGTAAGAAACCAAACACCCATGAAGAAAATCGTGCATTACCTCGGTCTGGACGTCCACAAAGAAACTATTGCTGTGGCCATCGCGCCGCAGAACACTACTGAGGTCCGTTCCTACGGCGTCAT
>JAICXV010000676.1 GCA_025934545.1 Verrucomicrobiia bacterium | reverse complement strand
GGCGGACGTCGCCGCACTCCAAAAGCTTCGCCGGCTCCTCTCCCAAATCCGTGTTTCATCGGTGTTCCATCCGTGGCTAAAAGCCCCTCCGTAAAACCACTCACCTTCCGTGCCAAACTCAATAAAAGTTCACTTTTCCAAACAAAAAGTCGCGATTAAGTCTCTGGCGTATCTGGTGTGTCTACAGTTTTTGACAGATAGCACCTTCATGTTAAGACAGAGGCCGTATGAATGCGCACGAATTTACAATCGCCCGGAAAGAAGAATCCCTGCCCGAACTGCCGCCGCACGACCTCGAAGTCGAGGCCGCCGCGCTTGGCTGCCTTTTGATTTCGGCCGAGTGCGCCAAAGAATTGCCCAAGCTCGGCCTCAGCCGCCGCTCCTTTTACGATCTGCGGCATCAATTGATTTTCGATGTGTTCACACGCATGACCCGCGAGGGCAAGCCCGCCGACCTCGTCACCATCGCGCACGAGTTGAAAAGCCAGGGCAAACTGGAGGACGCCGGCGGCCTCGGTTATCTCGCCGGGCTGCCGGACAAAACAGCCACCGCCGTCCTGTTCGATTATTACGCCGGCATTTTGAACAAACTTCGGCTTCGCCGCGAGATCATCAAGCAGGCCCATTGCCTGCTCCAGCGCTCGCACAAAATGGATGAGCCGCTGGAGACAATCCAATTCGACCTCGACCAAATCGTGACCGCGTGCAAAACGCAAGGCAACGGCCTGCCCGACATACAGGACGCTGCGACCTTCGCGCAAACGAAGATCCAACCGCCACGCGAATTGGTCCACTGTTTGTTGCACCAGGGCAGCAAACTCGTCCTCGGCGGCGGCTCCAAGACATTCAAGACCTGGACGCTAATGGACCTCGCGTTGTCCGTCGCGATGGGCGAACCGTGGCTTTCGTTCAAGACGAGCAAAGGCAAAGTGCTTTACCTCAATTTCGAACTGGCCGACTTCGCTTTT
Organism: Verrucomicrobiia bacterium; assembly: GCA_025934545.1. Classification (GTDB taxonomy): domain Bacteria; phylum Verrucomicrobiota; class Verrucomicrobiia; order Limisphaerales; family Palsa-1400; genus JAICXV01. Next base: position 1,339 of record JAICXV010000676.1, on the reverse strand, counting down.
CAAAAGCGGCTCCTCGCCATCGCCGACGCCAAAGGCACGGCGCTCGCGCCCAACCTGATTGATGTTTGGAATTTGCGCGGTAAAGCCGCTGGTTACGCGGTCTTGTTCACGAAAATTCTCGAGCGCATCAAAACCTCGGGCTATTCGCTCATTATTCTGGACCCGATTTATAAATGTTACGGCGACACCGACGAAAATTCCGCCGGCGCAGTCGCCATGTTGATGAACTCCATCGAACAATTGGCCGTCGATACCGGCGCAGCCGTGGCCTTCGGCGCGCATTACGCCAAAGGCAATGCCGCGGGCAAAGAAGCGATCGACCGCATCAGCGGCAGTGGCGTCTTTGCGCGCGACCCGGACAGCATTTTGAGTTTCACTCGGCACGAGACGGACGACGCCTTCACGGTCGAAGCGACCTTGCGCAATTTCAAACCGATCGAACCGTTCGTCGTGCGCTGGATTTATCCGTTGATGCGGCGGGATGGGGATTTGGATCCGAAGCGATTGAAAGGCGTCAACGGTCGCAAAAAGCAACACGATGCGTTGAAATTGTTGACCGCAATCGAGAGCACATCCAGCGATATGCCGGTCAGCATTTCAAAATGGTCAGCCATGGCAAAAGTAGATCGAAGCACTATCTATGAATACTTGCCCGAAATGGTGCACAAAGGTTGGTTGGGAGTTGTCGGCGAAGGCAAACACGCTCGCCGTTATATCACTCCCAGGGGTATAAGCGCGTTGAACGGAGTCGATGAAGCAACACCGGCCAATAGCTATGTGGGAAACTGATTGTTGTGGGAAAAGCCATTTCCCACGTCCCACATTCGTTGTTGTATGTCGGAAATACTTATATTTCCGACATCAACAACGACCGCAGTCAAAACGTGAAAGCGCCGGAAGACGGCGCACTCCAAAAGCTTCGCTGTCTTTGCATCGCGTTAGCGATTCTTGAAGGTAGCCGTGGGATTTATCCCACGGATAGATGTGCCCCACACCTTTGTGTCGCGTCGCGACACTTCAACATGGAAACGCATTTCACCAAAATGCACCGGGCATCATCGGGTTGAAACGGCAGCGGACCGCGGACTTTAGTCCGCTTCAACGTCGTTACTTCAAAAGCCATTGAAGTTATCGACGCCCTAAGCAGTTTTGACGTTGAAGCGGACTAAAGTCCGCGCTCCGAAATCCGTGTTCCATCCGCGGCTAAAAACTACGCGAATATTTCACGCACAACCCGCGCCTGTTCCACACCCGTCAGTTTCTGGTTCAAACCCTGAAACTTAAACGTCAACTTTTCGTGGTCCAAACCGAGCGCCGCCAGAATCGTCGCATGAAAATC
>JAICXV010000794.1 GCA_025934545.1 Verrucomicrobiia bacterium | reverse complement strand
GTTTTGGTCCTGTGTGTATTGGGACTGGGGTTAGCGAATTCCGTCGCTGGTGTGGTGCCAGCGGCGGGTTCGCCGGGGCCCGCGTTCACCGGGAGAACATTGTTCCTCAAAAATTGCGCCCATTGCCACGCAGATGATGCCACCGGCGACGAGGGGCCGGATTTGCACGGTTTAAAAAAGTCCGACGACTGGATTTCACGACGAATTCGCAACGGCGTGAAAGGCGAGATGACCGCCTTTGGTGAAAAATTCTCGGACGAGGATGTTAAAGCATTGATCGCGTATCTGAGGACGTTGAAATAGCAGTAAAACATCTCGCGACGATTATGCGTCTGCGCTGCGGATCATCTCCGTGGCTGGCGTTTGCTGCGGTGGTCTTGCCAAAGAATGTTCAGCAAAAGCCAGACACCACCCGCGGCAGCGGCAATGAAACAGACGATCGCCAGGCCGGGATAACCAAACAGCCGGAAATTGGTTTCCACGCGCATGAGCAACGCGGCGCCGATGATGAGCGCTGCAAGAATGAGGCCGGTCGTGATCCGATTTGCGACCTTCTGGAAGCTCTCCATCAGGAAATGCGTTTCGCTTGGCTTGACGTTCACGTTTAATTCGGCGTTTCCGACCGCATCGAGAATTTTGTTTAAGCGTGTCGGTAACGCTCCGATGAATTGCTTCGTTTCCAGCAGCGAGGAAAACAGTTTGCCTTCGGTCAACGTAGCCTTGACGCGGCGATTCAAAATGATGGCGGCATTGCGACGGATGGATTCGTTCGGATCGAAATCCGGTGCGAAAATGCGACCGACTTCGTCGAGTTGCAGCAACGTTTTGCCAAGCAGCGTTAGTTCAATGGGCACGAAGAGGCCGGTGTCGGCGGCACTGCGGCTGACTTCAAGCAACGCTTTGCCGATATCCATTTGACCGAGCGTATTGGAACGTTGTTCGGCGACAAGTTGGGCGACTTTGTGGCGGAATTGCGCTTCATCGAAATCGGTCGCCACCTGGCTGATGCGGATTGCCACGTCGGCAGCTTGGTCACTTTCTCCCTCGCTTACCGCGAGGAGGAATTTCAACAGACTCTCCTGCATGGCAGGTGTCGTGTAACCTACCATGCCGAGATCGATTAATGCGATCTTGTAGTCCGTCGTCAGCAAAACGTTCCCGGGATGCGGATCTGCGTGGAAGGTGCCATCGAGCAGGACTTGTTTCAGATAGGCATGAAAAAATTCTTCGGCAAGTGCGTGGCCGTCCAGTTCCATGCGCGCGAGCGGACTGAGCTCGGTAATTTTGGTGCCTTCGATGTATTCCATCGTAAGCAATTTGTGCGTGGGATAGCTGTCGATGGGCAGCGGTACGCGGATGCGTTTGAACTCGCGAAGATTGTTCGCGAGCGTAACGAGATTTGTGGCTTCGCGGCGGTAATCGAGTTCGTTGGCGATGGTGGTTTGAAACTCATCGAGCACTTTGATCAGCTCATGGCGCTGGCCGAAATCGGTATGGCGATGGAGGACTTTCGCGATTTCATCG
>JAICXV010000666.1 GCA_025934545.1 Verrucomicrobiia bacterium | reverse complement strand
CACAACTCAGTACGGCCGAGACAAATTTGACCATGGCGCTTGGCCGGTTGCTTGCGGTTGTCGAATCGTATCCCGACCTCAAAGCGAACCAGACAATGCTGGGTTTGATGGAAGAACTGACAACTACCGAAAACCGCGTCGCGCTCGCGCGCCAGGCTTACAACGATTCGGTGATGTTCTACAACACGGCCATCCAAAAAGTTCCAGCCAACATGATCGCGGCGAATTTCAATTTTGTTTCTGCAGAATTTTTTCAACTCGAGAACGCCGGTGATCGCCAACAAACCCCGACGGTCTCATTCTCATGACGGATTTTTTCGAGCGCCAAAATACGGCCCGCCGGAAAACGCTGATCCTCCTTGGCTATTTGCTGCCGTCAGTGGTGCTCACCATTTTCAGCATCTATTTCGTGGTCGTTTTTGCGCTGGCCTTTCATGGCATGCATTTTCGCCGTCATTACTACGTCCAGCAACTGATTCATCCGACCGTTGTGGACTGGCAACTTTTTGGGGTCGTGACCGCGGTGACCACGGGCGTCGTCGCGCTCGCGGCCCTTTACAAAGCGCAACAACTTGCCTCCGGCGGCTCCGCTGTTGCCGCGATGCTCGGCGGCCGTCGAATTACCAGCAATACCGCAGATCTTGATGAACGCCGCCTGCTCGACGTCGTCGAAGAAATGGCGGTCGCTTCCGGCGTGCCGGTCCCGGAAGTCTTCGTGCTCGACGGCGAAAATGGGATCAATGCCTTTGTCGCCGGTCACAATTCCGGCGATGCGGCGCTGGGCGTGACTGATGGCGCGCTTCGATTGCTGACGCGGGATGAACTTCAGGCGGTTGTTGGCCACGAATTCAGCCATCTGCTCAATGGCGACATGCACTTGAACATGTGGTTGATGTCATTTCTTTACGGGATTCTTTTCATTTCGTTGACCGGCAAATTTCTCGCCAACATTTATTGGGACGAGGACAGTTGCGGCTATTCATCGGGCCGGCGAGGCTCACCGTTCCTTTTTGTTGGGGTCGCGCTTTTTGTCGTCGGCTCCGTCGGCTATTTCTTCGGGCGCCTCATCAAATGTGCCGTTTGTCGCCAACGCGAATATTTGGCTGACGCGGCGTCGGTCCAGTTCACGCGTAATCCGCAAGCGCTCGCTGGCGCGCTCAAGAAAATCGGCGGGCTCGTTTTCGGTTCGCGCATCAGCGGCGCAGAAGCCGACGAAGCGAGCCACATGTTTTTCAGCGATGTCATGCCCGATTCTTTGTTCGGATGGCTTTCCACCCATCCGCCACTTGAAAAACGCGTGCGCGAAGTCGACCCCATGTGGGACGGCACATTTGAACACATAAAAAGCATCCCCGCTCAACGACGCGAAGCCGGCGAAAAACCGCCGGTGATCAAATCGGTCAACGATGTGCCGGGCATTACGCGGATGCCGACCGCGACCATTTTGCAAATCGCGCAGGTTCTCAAAGATAGACAGCCCGTCGTCGTGGTCCGTCGTCGCGTCACGCCACAACACTTGACCTATGCGGCGGGCCTCACTGCTTCGTTCGCGCCTGAGCTCGTCGCCGCTGCTCGCGAACCGTTTGGCGCTTGCGCGTTGGTGTACGCCATGTTGCTGCTCGCTGACGACAACGCACGCGCCAAACAATTCGCCGACCTCGGTCCTGCGGCCACGAATTCGCTGATGACCCAGGCGCAAACTTTTTTTCCCGGCGTCTCGCAAATGAGCAGCGGCCAAAAACTCGCGTTGATCAATCTGGCCATGCCATCGTTGCGGCATATGTCAGTCTTGCAGTTCGACGAATTTTCCGAAACTGTCCAAAGGCTTATCTAAAGAGATTCAAAAATTTCTCTGTTCGAATACAGCCTGCAAAAAATTCTGATGCGACATCTGGAACCACGCTTCAAACAAACGAAACCGGTGATCGCCCAATACTACGCCGTCCCCGGACTCGCGGCCGAATGTGCCGTCATCCTCAGTGCGCTCGCCTACGAAGGCAGCGACGACCCCGCGGAAATCGGCAGCGCATTCCAGGCGGGAGCGGACGATCTGGAACTTCCGCCCGTCAAACAAATTTCGCTGCTGGCGCACGAGGAATGCAATCTTCCGCAAATCGACGCCGCCATTCAAAAACTCACTGGCGCTGCGCTGCCGATAAAAAAGCAAATCCTCCACGCTTGCGCGCTGGTGGTCGCCTCCGACGGCCTCGTGAAGGACGAAGAAGCGGAAATGCTGCGCGCTATTGCCGATGCGATTGGCGCGCCGTTGCCTCCGTTTGTTAGTTCGATCGGCATCACGGAAGCGGCCTAGTGCGTCTCAACGCTGGTTGTTGGACGCGGGCGCCACTAAAAGTTGTGGTCAATTGTT